>CAMBBY010000024.1 GCA_945863825.1 uncultured Prevotella sp.
ATATTCATCATAATAGTCGACCTCTTTTCCTCATGATAGGGGCACTTTTTTCTCTTTCTTCTCATCCCCCTCATCTTCTCTGTTTCCCATGTTTCATTCATCGGAATTTTATTCGGAGATTTTTATTCATCGGATTTCACGGAGTAATCGGAGCATTCCTGCTTATACGATTACTCACGGAATTTTATTCGGAAAAGACCTTGCGGTCTCTGACAGATACCCCATATAGCTTGCTAACTTCATTTCTTATTTCTCATTTTATCGTCTTCCCCTCTCAAAAAAATCTGGGATTGTTTTGTCGTTTCATAAAAATGTAGTACTTTTGTTGGCAATAAATAATTAGAACGATAACTAGCAAATCTGAATAGACAAACTAGCTAATCCTAAAAATCAATAAGCATGAAACTGAATATTAATATCGTGGGACTTACCCATAACGACATAGAAGAGGACTGCCTCCAATATGTGCGAACGGCTACGGGAAAGCAGCTGAAACTCGTGTTTGAAGAACAGAATGCCTGCGACTCGCTCGCCGTAAAAGTGTACGACGGAAGGCTCTTCTTAGGGTATGTGGCAGTGCAAGACCTGGAAGACGTTCACGCCATGAAGATAGTTTCCGGGCGCAAGGTGCTGCGGGCTCTCTGCATGGGCTATGGCGCCAAGGAAGACGGAACGGGAATCTATCTCAAAGCCCGACTGAAATGCCACATCCCGAATGAACTCTCTGTTCTCGCTGGACAGTCTGCTGGTGAGAAACTCGCTGCCGGTGAAGAACTGGAAGTGAGCGGAGGCAAAATCGTAACCATGAGCCCAAACGGCAGTTTCTATGAAATGCCAGAGGCGCTCAAGGAGGCTTATCAGCATATCTATAATGACGAGGAACTGGAGAAATGGCACTATAGCGGACCGCTTTATAGCATCGACAAGCTGGCAAGAGTGGAAGACTGCTCTGACATGCTGGAGGATGCACTGGAGGACTTTACGGCGCTGTTCATTGCCCTTTCTCGCTATCCGACAGACTGCAGAGGAAGGGTAATGGTACAGGAAATGCAGGATGAGTTTCAAGAGCAGGTCAGCGAACTGAAGATGCTGGCAGAGGAGGCTGAATTGCAATTGGATTGCTTCATGAACAATCACCGCTTCGACTATTCCCGCGAGATGACGAATCTCCGCAAGCATATACAGACCCTGCTGCAACTCCAGAAAAATGACCGTTTCCTCTCGCAGCGAAAAACTCTCCTATCCGATATGGGCTTCATCACCTGCTCGGATTTCCGAAACGAGTCTGCCCGGAATTTCTTCATCCAGACACCTATAGATCTGCTCCGGAAGCAGACGGGAACCTATGATTACAGCGACCGCCTGGACGAGATAGAGCAGGAACTGGAGGCTTTCCCTTACGATATGTACCGCAAGTTCAAGGCCGACCCTGTGGATTTCCTCCGGGAAATCTACTACAAGCACTTGCCTCGCAAGCAGATGAAGCAGTTGCTCTCGGGCATCATCCTCATGATTATGCACGGTCGGGTGAATGATGTGAAGTGCTGGGGCAAGTATAATGACCTGGAGACGCTCGAAGAGATGAAGACGCTGAGGCTCCGGCATGTGCCAGGAGGTAAGGAAATGAATCCGAAGAGAGCAAGGCAGATGGAAGTGATGGAAATCTGTGTGCAGGAAATTGCAGTCCGTAGGAACCCCAATACTCAGGAACTGCTTATCCGAAAGCAGTCCGACTGGTATCCGATATTCCATCTGTTGTCGGACTGGAAATTTTTCACCAGGAACGACCTGCAGCCTTTCTGCGATTTCATAGCCCGTCTTCATCCGTTTGGCAGTGATGCGGTGTCACCTTGCAAGAAGAAGGATCTGGAGCAGGCTAAACCCTGCAATGAACTCCTATATGAGTCAGCCCAGAGATGGAAAACTCTGAAGCCAGATAAAATCAAGATTCAGAATGCTAAGTTTTATCGCTATTTGGATATTATTGACGCCTTTCAGAAAAGTGTCCAGAAGCATGCTTTTGAAATGAAAGTCAATGTAGGTGAATTTTTTAATGAGTACTAAAACTTTTTTTTGCATTGTTTGTTTATAAGTATATAAAATAGGGAAAATTTGCTCATTTGGGGGCAGAGGAGTTAAAATCATGGCTTTTTGGCTTGTTCTTCAGGCAATAAGACCTACATCTTCACTCTTTTTGCTCCCATTATTTCTTCTTTTCTTAAACTTCATTAACGTTTAAGTGGGAATAGATAAGGAATATGCCTGGAAACTCCAACATATTCCTTATTTCTTCAAAGTGAACTTCAATTTTTATGCCAGAGTCGTCAGTTTTTATTCCCAATATCTCAACTTTTATACTTTTTTATTCCAGCGTTTGTTCGCCTCGTTTCGCTGTTTAATCTGGTGGGCGAAAGCTTGTTTTTAGTCGATTTTTGTATTATCTTTGCAGCGCCTTTTGAAAGTCAAGAGGTGTTTTGTTTAATCTTTTTAATTTTTTAAAATGAAAGAATACACAAATTTAAAACACTTAAGCAATCGCTTGATTGCAATGAATGCAAGTAGAAATGGAAACAAGGGACAGATTTCTTCCTATCTCTTCGATTACTACAAGGAACTGACACGTCAGCCTTGGCTTTCTCAGCTCGTGGGGCAGATTCGTGACCTTACTGCCCAGCAGCAGAAGATGCAGGAAGCTGCAAAAGCAGGAGAGCCTCAGTATGAGCAGATCGGCAAGCAGATAGAGGGGCTGAAGAAGCAGTTGCCTTTCCGTTCTCCTCACTACTTCCATTTCTTCGACGACCATCGTGCCCAGAAAAGCATCGACCCGGAGTCCTTTACCTTTCAGACTACCGTAGATATCGACCATCTCGACGAGGTAGAGGAAGCAGTCAAGAGAGCCCTTCTCCTGAACGGAATGTTCTTCTCTGAGGAAGAGATGAAGCATCGCTCCCAGGAGTTCTCTGATGCCGACCTGCGCCTATGGCAAGGCAAGGTGCTCCACATCGAGCGCTCAGCCCGTGGCAAGGCCCACATCGACATCCGCATTCCTGTAGGTATGACCATCGCTGAGGCTCAGGCTGCTTTCTGCAAGCTGATCCACGCCACCGAGGATGAGAGCTGCATCACTCCTGAGCGCATCATCTTCATCACGGATGCTGCCAGCGAAATCTATGTAGCTGACAACTGGTACAAGCGCCTCTCTGAAAATGAAATCGCTGAATACCGTGAGGCTTATCGCCAGAGAGGGCTCGATATTGATGGAAGAGCTTTGGCTTCTTCCTCATCTTCTTCAAAAGGGCAATTTGTAAAGGGGAGCCCAACAGTTAGTTCTGAACCTATTACCGGCGGAGTAGGGAACGGAACTGGAAATAGTGCCGAGGATGGAACAGAAAACAGTGCAGGGAACGGAACCGGAACTGCAAACCAATACGAGCAGACTTATGAGGGAGTGCCTTATGAAGCGATAGTCAAGGCGCTTGTCGAAGTGATGGGCGGTGCGCCTGCCCACGGCTCCCGCAACAACTTTATCTTCCGTGAAGCGTGCCTCCTGCGCTACATCTGTAATAGCGATGCTGAATGGATCAAGCAGGTAATCGACATTTTCGGAGAGGACGAGAACAAGGCTTTCGCCACCGTGGAGAGCGCCTGCAAGGTGAACCAGACGGCTGTGGTTCCGGAACTTGTAAAGCATGCTATAGAGATAGCCCGCAAGCGATTCCTTGCCCAGCAGGCCACAGAAGATTCCGGCATTTATGCTCCAGTTCCACCGCAGTTGCCAGCCCGTCTGCCTAAGTTGATGAAACTGCTCACCAGCAAGGTGCCTGCCGATTTCAAGCCAGCCGTAGCCATGGCAGTCTTCCCAGCTCTTGCCGCCCATCTCAAGGGCGTGAACTTCCGCTACATCGACAATCAGGTGCACGAGGCTGCCATCATGAATCTCCTCATAGCACCGATGTCTTCCGGCAAATCACTCGTCAACGGACCTATCGACTGCATCGTAGAGGACATGGCTCTGCAGGACAAGATAAGCCGCGAGAAGGAGCAGGAATGGAAGGACGAGGTGAACTGCATGGGCGACAACAAGAAGAAGCCTGTGCGCCCGGAAGGTCTCTATATTCGCATCGTATCGCCCGACCTGACCCGTGCTGCCTATATCCAGCGCCTCGATGATGCGCAGAAGGCAGGCAACGGCTATCTCTACTGCAAGATGGACGAGGTGGATATGCTCAAGAAGTTCAACGACCCAAGTCAGCTTGTACGCCTCTGCTGGGACAATTCTGAGGACGGACAGGAGCGCGTGGGAACCAAGAGTGTAACTGCCCGTGTGAAGACCCGATTCAACTGGAATGCAAGTTCTACCATCGCCGTGACGCAGAAATTCTTCAGTCTGAGAGAGGTGGCAGATGGCGCCGTAAGCCGCCTTTCACTTGCCACCATCATCCGTCCCGATTTCGCTCCACGTCCTGTAGTAGGCGAGTATGATGCACTCTTCAGAGCCACTCTTCTGCCTTACATCCACCGTCTGAACGGTGCGCAGGGCATGGTGGATTGCAAGAAGGCGCGCCAGTTGGCAGAGCGCCTGGAGGCTGACGTGATGGAGACTGCCCAGCTGGCCGACAACAAGGCTTATGCTGAGTTTGCCAAGCGCTCCCTGGCTAATGGCTTCCGCAGGGCCATGGTGCTCTATCTGGCCAATGGCGAGAGATGGGAGAAGTCTATCGAGGATTTCGTAGAATGGACGGTGAAGTATGACCTCTGGTGTAAGATGCGTTTCTTCGGAGCCCAGATGCAGGAGGCGATAGATGGCGACAATCGCATGGTGACTCGCTGCAGCGGTCCGAGCAATCTCTTAGCTTATGTGCCTGATACATTCACTCTGCAGGATATTCAGGTGGTTTATCAGGCCCATGGCAAGACAGGCCGACTGGCTTCCCTGCTCAGTATGTGGGTGAAGCGAGGCCATATTGTGAAGAATGCCGACGGCACTTATTCCAAAACTGTGAAGTTCACCAATAAATATGGTCGCTACGGTACGCCTGTTGTAGCTGCGTAAAGATGCTATTCACCCCGGTTTTTGACTTAAATCAAAAAATCGGGGTGTATGGAAACTTTTCTCTTAAAACATTTGTGTGCGTACACAAAAAGTTATACCTTTGCACCAGAAATAAGGATAAAGATTGTTAGGATAAGCATAGAACGAGCTTGGAAGGCATGAAGAGATTGCTAAGAAGAGCATGAAAAGATTGCTGGAAAAGTTAAGATAAAGGCAAAAGATTGCAGATAGGATAACAAATGAAAGTTGACAGGCTCTTCGGAGTCTTCAATATAGAGATAGGTAAAGATTATTAGGATAACTTGAGGTTGTCTTTCTTCGGGAAGCAATCTCTTAAAAAAAGAAAGGTAAAAATTATGTTAGTTTTAGGTATGGTTTTCGCAGTATTGGTAGCTGTTGCAGCTGAGGTTGGTGCAATCAAGAACGACCTCGCTTAGGCTTAGCCAAGAAGGTTTCCTAAGAGGGAATCATGCGAACGGAGCCGTAGTCATGGGCTTCGAAAAAAAGTTTAGTTAGATTGGGGTGAGAATCCCTGCGTTTAAGTTAGAATTGGAGATGAAAGTCTCCGCGTTTGAAAGTAGTTTTTGAACGAAGAGGAAGCCAAATGGGCTTCCACAATTGGGGACGGGATGCTCCTTTTTTTGTTTTATTGCGGTTGGATTTCAGAAAAGATAAACTTCAGAAAGGCTTGTAATGCATCAGAAAAGATCTGTTTGTTGGCCGAATCGGATGAAATCAGTTTTTGAAAGTTTAAAAAGGCAGTTATTAATTCAATAGGTAATATAAAAGGCAATTGCAGGGGTTTTGTAGGTTTCCCTTCGCAGTTGCCTTTATTTGTCAACAGTCAACAGTTAACAGTTCTTTTTTCCCTTATCATTTTGTCGTAGCAGCTTTATAACTATGTCGTAGCAGTTCATTTATAGTGCAGCAGTTTCCTTTATAATTTTGTCTCAAATGGCTTTTTACACTTTATCATTTTGTCACAGCCACTCATTTCCCTTATCATTATTGTCGTAAATGATCTTTTCGGCATTATAATTTTGTCGCATCAGTCTCGACTTTTCCTTTATCATTTTGTCGCAGGAAAACAGATGCGCTTTTTATAATTTTGTCGTAGCACATCTGTTTTCCCGTTTGAAAATCTGTAATAAGCTCTGTTTATGGCTGACAAGAAAGGGCAGGAAACCTAAAAACATAGTCCTACAGATATCACAGAATGTGATTTATGACACACACATTATTTGAAAATCAGGGTGATGAGTCTGTTTTTGTCGAAAAGTTCCCTTGCCACGTCTTGAATCTGTTGGCTGGTGATGGCTTCCACCTGTTCGTAGAGGCAATCAACGTTTTTCTCCCAACCATAGTGGAGGAAACTCTTACCGAAATCGAGGGCGAAGTTCTCACGGTTGTCGCATGCAACGCCAATCTGACCCTTAATCTGCTTTTTGGCAGCTTTCAGTTGGGAGTCGGAGAGTGGTTTCTCCATCATCCGGTCCAGTTCTTTGCGCACCAGTCGCAGGCAGCGCTTGATGTCGTGTTCATCGCAACCGAAGTAGATGCTCCAGGTTCCCGTATCTCCGTAGGCCACCATCGTGCTTTCCACGGTATAGACCAGTCCGTTGTGCTCTCTCAAGGCGAGATTGAGTTTAGCGTTCATGCCCGGTCCGCCGAGGATATTGTTGAGCAGATAGAGCGGCATTCGTCGGTCGTCGTTCACATCGTAGGCTCTTGTTCCTATCATCACATGCGCCTGATGGGTATTCTTCTGCATCACAATCGTCTGCCCGGCAATCTCTTCCCCCACAGATGGATAATTTTTAGGGAGCTTTTCTGCAGCAAGCTTGCCCGAATCATCATCTGCGAGTGCCCTCCCGACAAGCTTCACCAGCTTCTTGAAGTCAATATCCCCGTAGGCGAAGAATATCGCATTGTCGGGGCGATAGAGCTTGCGGGTGAATCGCAGCGCATCCTCAGTAGTGAAGGAGCGAACCTGCTCGGCAGTGCCCAGGATATTATGTCCTAAGGACGAATCCTTGAAGAGGATATTCTCAAACTCATCATAGATCAGTTCGGCAGGCGAATCGTTGTAACTCTCAATCTCATCGCAGATCACCTCCACCTCCTTGTCGATTTCCGCTTGCGGATAGACGGAGTGGAACACGATGTCGGAAAGCAGATCTACTGCCCTGGCGATGTGCTCCTTCAGGATGGCAGAATAATATACGGTGCCCTCCTTGTTGGTGTAGGCATTGAGGTCGCCGCCCACGCTCTCCAGGCAGTTGAGAATGTGCCACGCCTTGCGCCGCTCAGTGCCCTTGAAGGTGACGTGCTCGCAGAAATGGGCGAGTCCTTCTTCGCCAGGTTCCTCATCGCGGGTGCCGGCGTTTATCTGATAACCGCAATATACTACCTTGCTGTCGGAAGGCAGATGGATGATGCGGAGTCCGTTGTCGAGTGTATGTGTATTGTATTTCATTTCTATGCAAAATCAATGTACAAAATTCATTGTGCAAATTTCTAATGTGCAAAGTTACATCTAAAATGTAATTTATCCAAAAATATCAGCTATTTATTTTGCATTATCGCCAAAAACATTTATCTTTGCCTGCAATTAATTCTGCCGGTGAAATCCGGACGGGGAATGATTCCAATTCTTCTTCAGATAGGAAACAGTTTCCCGGTCAGGAAAGAATCGTTTCCGGTTGGACAAGAATATAGTTTTTTAACAAGAATATAGTTTTTAACAAGATACAGAAATATACAATGCGCAAGGTTATAGGAATAGGAGAGACCGTTCTGGACATTATCTTCAAGAACGGCAAGCCGATAGAAGCGGTGCCGGGCGGCTCGTCGTTTAATGCCGTCATTTCTTTGGGGCGTGCGGGCGTGAATACTTCGTTTATCAGCGAGGCTGGCAACGACCGTATCGGCGAGTATGTCATCGAGTTTTTGAGGGAGAATGGGGTGAATGCCGACAATGTGAGCGTCTTCCCTGATTCGAAATCGCCTCTCTCATTAGCTTTCCTCGATGAGAACAACAATGCTGACTACATCTTCTACAAGGATCATCCGCACGACCAGTTGGAGTTTGCTACTCCCGAAATCAATACTGGCGACATCGTACTCTTCGGTTCGTTCTTCGCCCTGAATCCTGTGGTTCGTCCTCAGGTGGCTGGCTTCCTGGAATACGCCAAGAGTCGTGGAGCCATCCTCTATTACGACGTGAATTTCCGTGCTTCTCATCAGAACGAAATCATGAAGATTACGCCTAATCTGATAGAGAATTTAGAGATGGCGGATTTCGTGCGCGGCAGTCATGAAGACTTCGGAATCCTCTATAAAAAACCGGAGGCAGACAAGGTGTATAATGCCGAAATCAGCTTCTACTGCAAGAAGTTCATCTGTACCCAGGGTGCCGACCCGGTGGAGGTGAGAGCGGAGAACGGATTTGCCAAGAGTTATCCTTCGGAGAAGATGAAGACGGTGAGCACCATCGGTGCTGGCGACAACTTCAATGCCGGGTTTGTATTCGGACTGATCAAGGACGGAATCACTCGCGAGGACATCGATCACGGTTTGACCGAGGCGCAATGGGACAGTTTGCTGAAGAGTGCCCAGGAGTTCTCTGCCGAATGCTGCAAGGACATCTACAATTATGTTTCCAAGGAATTCGGAGAGCGGTGTAAAAAGGTAAAAAAGTAAAAAAACAAATATTATGACTGAGATTACAAACAAAATTTATTATGTAGGCGTAAACGACCGCAACAAGCATCGTTTTGAGGGTCTCTGGCCTCTGCCTAACGGAGTGAGCTACAACTCTTATATCATCGACGATGAGAAGGTGGCACTGGTAGATACTGTAGAGGTGGATTTCTTCACCCAGTTCCTCGAGAATATCCACGAGGTGATTGGCGACCGCGAAATCGATTACCTCATCATCAACCACATGGAAC
>CAMBBY010000025.1 GCA_945863825.1 uncultured Prevotella sp.
AGATTCGCCTTAGTCTCGTGGGCTCGGAGATGTGTATAAGAGACAGGGATATCATTATGGCGAATACGTTGTCGAACACTGACCAATATTTGACCGCGATAAACCGCTAAACTATTTCTTGGCAACACATCATTTAGACCATGCAAAAGCACAGGTACAATATCCAACTTCAGTGATTCTGCCAAATAGAATGCTCCCTTATGAAATCGCAAAATTGATGACTGAGAATTACGTTTTCCTTCAGGGAATACTACAATACTATAACCTTGCTGCACACGTTTTTTTAGAAGGGAGAGATTTTCTTGCATATTATCGGACAAGGTTATGCAGCCCATCCAACGATAAATCCACTTTACTACCCAGTTATTACTTGGATACCTATTGGAAACTAGCACTAGTTTAGGGCTTAATGCCATAAAAACAGCTGCATCCAACATTGACTGGTGATTACTAATAACCAAAGCTGGAGTTTCAAAATTCTCTGCCAAAGGATTCTCCACTCGATACTTAACTGTAGGAATATGCGTAAGGTCATAATAATAGAGTTTCTGTACATACTTATGGAAACTTAACTGCCTACGCAACGTTGGCTTCAATAAACAAAACACCACGAATCCTCTCATATAGACTGTTACCAACTGACAGAAGAATACGAGCGCAGACCACCCCATTACAAGAAGTGGGATGAAGGATAGAGGACGCTTACGATATTCACCCCTACTCTGAACCAAGAATTTGAAGATGAGTGGAGGGAATATATAAGCCATCAAAACCACAGAAAACATACCAGCTATAGTTACTTCTGCCAAAGAATGGAGAGCAGGATGGCGAGCCACTATCAATGTTCCAATACCAATGAACATGATAAGTGCGGAAATAATAATAGAATGCTTATAAGAAGCAAGCATTTTGCGACGATAAGCATATTCGTAACTTGCTCCTTCGGTCATAAAGATTGTATAGTCATCACCCTGACCAAAAATAAAGGTAGCAAGGATAATGTTAACGATATTAAACTGCATGCCAAACAAAGCCATAATACCTAATATCCATAACCAGCTCACTGCCATCGGGATGAACGAGAGGATTGCCAACTCGATGCTTCCAAATGATAACCATAAGAAGAAAAACACAATAAATCCACAGGCAAATCCTATATAGTTGAAGTCGTTAGAAAGATGATTAGCGATGGCACTATTCATGCTAACGACATCAAAACTATAGCAATCTTGGCTATCCAAAGTATTCTCCACCTTTTTAACATTCTTCTCATTCACCGACAAGACATTGATAACATTATATTGGTTTCCTATGCTATCATGGTTAATATGGGAAGAGAAAATAGACTTTACTAAAGGATTGAAATAAGCCACCTCTTGAGGCAAATAGTCTTTGTCCAACAATGCATAGAAGTCATCAAAAGAATTCTCAGAGAATCCCTCTGCTTTCATACTAGTTTTCAAGGAAGACTTAATCTTCTCCTTATGATGTCCCAAAAAGTGTTTCCAAAGTTGCAATCGTCGTTTCTGTTCTGCCTTCGAAACAATAAATTGGCTACAACTTGAATATTCATGAATATCTCGTTTCTGTTGCAAACCATTCAAGTATGGCTGCAGACGAAGACTTTTGTCTAGAGCTCCGTCTATCGTTGAATCAGATGAAATTGCATATACTTTCTGATAATCACCATTCTGAGTCATCTTACATTGTAAGTAGGCCATATCCGCCTTCTGCTCATCAGTCATATAGTTAATATGTCCCATGTTGGCATCAAACTGGGTTTGGAAACTAAAGTAACCCAAAACCAAGGTAAGTATAACTATCACTACCACAAAAGCCGGTTTGTTTTCTAAAGATACATTGCTCAATTTATCTAAGAAAGTATGCTTAACTTCTTTCGTTTCCTTGGAAAGGTGAGGAAGATAAACCAAAACAAAAAGAATGGTTCCAACAAGTAAGAAAGAACTAAACAAGCCTAAGTCTCGTAAAGCTACCGACTGTAAAGGTACCAATGCCAAAAAGGCACCTACAGTCGTGATATTACCCACTAAAAGTGGCATCACAATTTCCCGTAAAGCCCTACGCTTATTAGGAGTATGAGACAGATGCGCAATAAAATGCAAAGGATAATTGACAGCAATTCCCAATATCACTGAAGAGATTCCTATTACAATGACAGATACCTTGTCGTGGAAAAGAGCCAACCCTCCCATTGCAAAGAGCCAACCCCAAGCAATAGAGAGGGCAATCAATAAGAGGTTACGAAAATTACGGAAAGAAAAAAGCAACAAAGACAATATTAACGTCAAAGAGATAATGACAGACAATATACTGTCCGACTTAATCTGTTTTGCATTGGTAACAGCGATAACAGGACCACCTATAATATGGATATTAAGGTTTTCCTGGGTATCTATCACTTTATTGGCACAAGCCTTCAGCATCGCTATCAACTGTGCATTATTATCCGTTTCACTCGCTCCATAAGGAGAATCCATCATAACTATGGCTTTCTGCATATCAGGAGAAAATATATATCCGTCATACAACTCATATTTCAATCCGGTATCAGATCGTTGCAACTTTTGTACAATAGGAGTGAAAATATTGAGCGGGTCACGCTGTATATTATCCGACAAGATGCCACCGGCTGGAAACATTAGCATTTGTTTATCTTGCTTCAACTGATGAGAAACATAATTTGGAGAAGCCAAGACTTTGTTCATTCTCGCATAATCCTTTTCAGAAAGAAAATAAGGAATATTATTATATACAAAGTCGGTAACTTCTGTCATTTTCTCCAAATCTACCTGTGACATCACATTACCGATAACCTTTGCCGTATCTGATTTCTCCACTTCTTTAGTAAAAGCATCAACACTACTGACCATCATATCTGGATCAGTTTGCGTCGTATCACGATACTGGAAAATGGCAAATATCTTATTGGCACCAGATATTTCCTGATAAACATTCAAAGCTTTGTGATGTTCACTGTCTATAGGCAAAAAATCTGCAATATCTTCTTTATAGCCAAGGCGCATCACAGACAGTACCGATAACAACGTTAAGACGATAAAGGAAAGAAGACACATCATACGATGCGTCTTCATATATTCGTATATCTTCAGTATGAAATCCGTCATTCTATTTATTATTTACAGGATTGGAGTAGATACCTAGGAAGATATCTATTAGTTTCTCTATATCACAAGTATCATATTGTTCCAAGAGTTTAATACGGCTCAAAAAAGCTTGCTTCTGTTCCTCTGTATAAGAATTCTGATACTTAGTTGTACCATAGCGCAAGTCATAGGCAATATAATTGTTAGGATAGAGTCGATAAGCCGTATTGATTCGACTATCCAAAAGGTTTGCCACAGCCTTATGATATTCATTGTTGGTCAAAGTCTCAAACTTTGTCAATTCTGCATGAGAAATAGGGTCACAAAGTTCGATATGCACCTGCCCCTTTGGCTGCACGATTCCAGTCAGAATACTATTTAAATCTTCGCCTGGTTTTTTAGTATACTTTGCAAACTGTGACTCATAAAGTTCCAGAGTTTTGAGTATATCACATGACTCCCATTCGTATGAGATGGAAACTGGTACGATATGCAATTGGTCAATAGCCTTAATCTTATTATCCGGACAAGACATACAGAACATCTTAATGATGCCTTGATCAGTTGCATCATTACCATCCTTGGTTCTACCATTACGCTGAGCAATCCAGGCAGACTGTCCTTTTTCGGTAATTACATATCTTATATAATCGGAAAGATGCTTCGAGCTACGATAAAACTCCTTGATGCTTCCGCCAGGTCGTTCTACTTTGAACATTTTGTTACTTTTACCAATATCAATAATCAAAGGATTTATCATTAGGTTGGCACCAAAGGTTATCTCTGTGGTATCAAAGCCATTATTAACAAAGAAATATTGTAAGAGACTAGAATCCAACATAATATCACGATGATTAGACACATAGAGATAATGCTGTTCAGGACTTAGCTTGTCTAAACCTGAACAAGAAAATTCTGTAATACTGTTCTCTATCACACGCTTATTAACAATACGCATTGTCTCTGTCTGAAATTCCCTAACCGTCCTGTAGCCTGCAATACGCTTTCTTACTACTTCCAAAGGTTCACCGGGATAAACATATGCTGCCAATATTGGAAAGGAAGAACTATAAGCGATACGCTGCATAGCCCCAGGAATTTCCTCTGCATTATAAGGACGAATATCGTCAAATCTCTTTATTTCCATTATTTTAATTATTAATACATAAATAATTATTGCCACAATTCTTTCAACCATCCCAGAAACTCATCTTTCCACTGACGGCTTTCTTCCGTTCCTTTATAATCCGCTGCTCCAAAGCCATGTCCACCAGTCTGAAATTGAATATAGCGATGATTAATATGATGGGCTGTCAAAGCAGAATCAAGTAATTCTGAATTATGATATTTCACAATAGGGTCATCCTTGCAATTAACCAAAAAGACTGGCGGGCAATCAGCTGGCACATGCAACTCGATAGAGAGAGAATCTCGCAAAGACCTATTGTTCTTTCTTCCATCACCCAACAACGCTCTACGAGAACGTTTATGCACGCATTTATCTACCATTGTCACCACTGGATATATAGAAGCGATGAAGGCAGGACGA
Source organism: uncultured Prevotella sp. (assembly GCA_945863825.1). Classification (GTDB taxonomy): domain Bacteria; phylum Bacteroidota; class Bacteroidia; order Bacteroidales; family Bacteroidaceae; genus Prevotella. The sequence continues at coordinate 4,675 of CAMBBY010000025.1, forward strand.
TTTTCTCCTGCAAGAAGTTCACCAGCAGACATAACAAGGTGTCCACCAGCTGAGAATCCCATGGCTCCTATTCTGTTAGGATTAACTCCATATTCATTGGCATGCTTCTTAATATGCGCCATAGCCTGACGTAAATCATTGAGAGCATCAGGATAGCGATTACCACGAAACAAATATCGATAATGGGTAAAATATGCGCCAAAACCGGCTGTACGATAACGAAGCACAAAACCAGAAATTCCATGTTGCTGCAACCACTCACCCACAACTTTCCCTTCAGCCTCCATATCATGCCAGAAATAGCTGCCACCTGGACACACTACAACAGCAATATTACTTTGACCTTGCGCCAAATATGGGGTCAATTCCACAACCTTCCCTACCTCGGTATCTTGCCAAATATTTATCTTTTCATTTTTATTATGAGACATTGTAAAAGACAATCCCAAGAAAGATAACATTCCTAATATAAATAACCTTCTATTCATCCTACACTTTTTCATTAATCTTATTCAAAACAAAATTTCTTCCTAAGATAGCCTCAGCTGTATTTATAGCCGTCAAAGGAACACCACAGAATCCGTGAAGATTATTATTCTGTCCTGTTAACAAGAGATTATCAACCTTAGTAACTACTGGCAGTTGCGAGAGAGCCATATTCTTACAATCCTTGCTATAACCAGACAAAGCTCCATTTTTCACGCCATAAAAATCACGAATAGTAAGTGGTGATGAGGCATTTATTTTTTCAACACAAGACATAAAACCAGGGTGCATCTCCTCAACTTTTTCCAGAAGTTTATGAGTTTTTTGCTTTTTCCACATCTCATACACCCTTCCTCGATGCCCAACTATAGTATTTTCCCACTGACTAACCTCCTCATAAAGCATAGGTGCTGTGATTAGAACCTTGTTACTATATTTTCCTTGATTCTCTTCTGGTGGGGTCATGAACAAAAAGCCCAAAGGCCAGTCTTCATGCAGTTCACCAAAGTTCCATATCTCATTATATTTACTCATATAATACTCTGAGTGATTAATATACGGGAAGGAATTTGGCTTTAGTTTTATATAGACAGAAAATGCTGAATAGGAATTAGGAATCGAATTTAACCTTGTACGATAAGCTTTTGGAAAAGCTTTTTCTGGAAGCAACTTGAGAAGAGTGCATGGATGAATAGCTGAGATGTAATAATCAGCTTTGTATTCCTTACCTTTGCGTGTCCTGACGAAATCAACATGACGATTATTAACCTCTATCCACTCAACGCCATCATTGGCAATCACTTTTCCTCCAGCCTCTTCAATAACAGAAGCTAATAAATATGCAAACTTAACACTTCCTCCAACAAATCGACTTGCACCATTGATATAAAGAGTACTGATAATGGCATGAATAAAAGCCGGAGTCTCATCATGACGTCCCCCATAAAGAGGATTCATATAGGAAACAACACTTCGTAATTTTGGATCATGAATATACTTTGCTACAAAAGCATCAGCCGACATGAGAAAATTCTCAGAATGCATTTTAAATGCAACATCGGCAGAAGGACGAAGCTGGAATAAATCAACATCATCCGTTATTTCATATATTGCATTGATATATAACTCTAAATTATGCCTTTCCTCTGGAAAATAAGTAGCCAAAGAGTCTACAAACCCCACCTTACCTTTTTTTATTTTATATAAGGTATCATCCTCTGCAAAATAAAGGCTATCCATACAATCTGCATCTACTGGCATCATCTGAACTTTTTCAATGATTCCTAAATACCGACAAATTCGATTGATATTGCCTCCAGACTGCATACCTCCAATAACATGCATGCCTGTATCAAATTCTTCTCCAAAACGACTAAAAGTTTGAAGACCGCCCCCAATAGTTTTATTTTTCTCAAGTACAACTACCTGGAAACCTTCCTTGGCAAGTATTGCTCCTGTAAAAAGACCGCCTAATCCTCCACCTATAATAACAGCTGTTCTCATTCGTTAACCTCCTTTATCTGTTCGTAAATCTTCTTTGCCGTTAGAAACTCACTACATGTAACAATTGTACCAACCAGAACACCCAACATACCATGCGAGTTTATATTCTGTCCTGTAAGATAAACATTAGGAATTCTTGTTCTTTGCGGCACTCTGCAAGCCACTCCCATATGAATATCCTTAGCATTACCATACATTGAACCACCTTCTGTACCTGTATAATTTAAATAAGTAAGAGGGGTCGATGTATAATATTTACAGATATTGTTACGTATACCAGGGAAATGCTGTTCTAAGACAGCTAGTAGTTTTTCTGCTTTTTGTCTCTTAAACTCCTCGTAGTCTTTACCACGACGCCCCACCGAAGTACCTTTCCATTTTTCTACATCTTTCATTTGCATATATGATAAGATAACTCCTGTAGATGCATACTTCGCTTCACCTTTAGGACAAAAATGCATATAAAGAAAGCCCTTTGGCCAAGTTTCCTCAGTATATTTTTCACAATTCCAAGGAGTATCTTCTTGATAACCATAATAGTTATAATTCAAATAAGGCACCGTATTGTCTTTGAAGTGCAAGTAAACCGTAAAGCCACCCACCGTTTGCGGTATTTGGTTAATACGCTTACGGAAAGCCGGGCGTATCAGTTTTGTATCCAGCAACTCCAAGGTTCGTATCGGATGAGCATCAGAAATCACATAATCACAGGGAATCATAACCTTATCATTTACCTCTACAGCAACAGCACGTGTATCATCACAAACAATCTTGGTCACTTTTTTACGTGTAAGCACATCACCACCATATCGTTGAATGGTATGAGCCAATGCTGTGGCAACAGTATCACTTCCTCCTTGGATACGAAAAGCACTCTGATTATAAAAGTCCATAATAAAAGCATGGGTAGAGAACGGAGTTTTATCCAATTCGGCAGCATAAAGGGGCAAGTTTCCGACAAGAACCTTTGCCAATGTGGAATCAGAAATTATCTCACCAATTACTTCATTGATAGAACGCAATTGATATTCTGTATTAATAGAGGTGTCTGATTCTGCATATTTTAAAGAATGCAAAGATGACGCATTAGCAATCTCCTCAACCAACTCATAATATCTCACCAAATTGTCATGCTGATGAGGAAAATATTCGGTCATTTGTTGAATAAAAGCATCTTTCCCATTAGCAAACTTATATTGTTTGCCTTGCAAAGCTACCACGTCATAACCATGAGGATCTAACTGAGAAAGTGTAATTTCATTGTCTATTTCCAAATATTTCATCAACTTTCTTAAAGTCTGCCCTTCAGCAGCACTACCTATAAAGTGCATACCAGTCTCAAATTTCGCTCCACAACGAGAGAAACATTGCAAACAACCTCCTATTTGTGTGCCTTGCTCAAGCACGGTAACACGATAACCGTTTTTAGCTAAGATTGCTCCTGTAGACAAACCTCCCAGTCCACTTCCTATAATAATTATCTTCTTCTGTTCAGACATAAACCACAAATTTTAACCAAGTTATATGCATTGTTCTATCTTATTGGCGATTTCTTCATATTTTTCCTTATATCGCTTACGCATAAAAGAAGCCTGGCTCTTGCAGTCTCCCATAGCCTTCATTTCTTCTTGCGACAAAGGCTTATCCACCTCAACATAAAAAAGTCCTTTACGTAAATGATAAGTTTTTTTGGGAAGTATCTTACCTGGTCCATAAAGATACATTGGCAGGATCTCTAGTCCTAACTCCTGTGCCAAGAAGAAAGCACCTTGATGAAATCTACCAATTTTACAATCTTTGGAGCGTGTACCTTCGGGATATATAGCTATACTATAACCTTTCTTCACCAATGGTTTGAGTTTACAAATTAAAGATTCTATACCGTCTTTTACAGGAAAATATTCTGCTTCACGAATTATTAACCCGTAAAAAGGATTATTCCAAACCCATTGATTTGTAAGAAATACTATTTTGGGGGTAAATACTAACTGACACATCAAATCAAGATGCGACTGATGATTACAGATTATAACACGAGGCTTATTGAAATCTATATTTTCTGATACCTTAGTATAAAACTTTGTTCCAGGGACACCATGATGTATCATTACAAAACGTGAGGCATAGTAGATAAGCTGATGTAAGCGAAATCGTTTTTTGTCCGTCATCATGCCTATTTTTATATACAACCAAGTAAAAGGAGTAAATATACCCAAAGAGAAAAATACGAAAAATAACAGAGAGTATATAGT
>CAMBBY010000026.1 GCA_945863825.1 uncultured Prevotella sp.
CACAAGGAGTATCGTCGGCAGCGTCAGATGTGTATAAGAGACAGGGGTTATGCTCTTACACCTGCCTACGACCTGCTCTGTACCAAGATCGTAATGCCCGAAGATACCGAGGAGCTCGCCCTGACACTGAACGGTAAGAAAAGAAAGATCCAAAAGTCTGATTTCATCAAAGTGATGAAAGCATCGGGACTAAACGACAAGGTGATTGCCAACATCGCCAAGAAGTTCCGTCGTTCTATCGTGAAATGGATAGATCTGATAGAAGCCTCTTTCCTGCCGGAAAGCATGAAAAAAGAGTATAAGAAACTGATTCTCAGCAGAGTAATGGCATTGAGATAAATTAAAGAATTTGAGATAAATTGAAAAAATAAAAACAAAAAAAGTGTATCAAAGTCTAACAAACTCTTTGATACACCTTTTTTATATCTTTATATAGCAAGATTGAGTAATCTTTATATCGTAAGATTGGGATTACTTCTTCAATACAGGCTCGCAAGTCAAGCCTACACCTAATTTTTTGAAGATACGCTGATCCACATCGCTCAGCATCACCGTGCAGTGAGCCTGACATCCACGAAGTTTAGGCAACTGCTCCAAAGCTTTTCGGCAATTCTCATCATTCTCAGAGAGAACAGAGAGGGCTACAAGAACCTCATCTGTATGAAGACGAGGATTGCGACCGCCGAGATAACTGATCTTCGTATGCTGAATAGGCTCAATCATAGACTGAGGAATCAGTTTCAGATTGTGATCAATACCAGCCAAATGTTTCATGACATTCAACAACAAGGCGGCACTACAACCTAACAACTCACTACTATGACCGCAGATGATGGTGCCATCCTCCAACTCAATAGCCGACGAAGTATGTCCCGTCTCCTTCTTATGATTCTTAGCAGCAACAGTCACCTTACGGTAATCTGTAGAAATCTTAGCCTGATTGAAAAGCATCTGTATCTTGGCAATTTCTTCCTCATTACAAGCACCCAGAGCCAACTTGTTGGTAGCAGCATAATAGCGACGAACGATTTCATTCTTCGAAGCCTCGCAGCAAGCCTCATCATCAGAAATACAGAAACCTACCATATTCACACCCATATCCGTAGGAGACTTGTATGGATTAGAACCATAGATACCCTCGAAGAGAGCATTGAGTACAGGATAAATCTCAACATCACGATTATAGTTGATAGCAATCTTATTATATGCCTCCAGATGGAAAGGATCGATCATGTTGACATCATTGAGATCGGCAGTAGCTGCCTCGTATGCAATATTCACCGGATGCTTCAATGGAAGATTCCAAACTGGGAAAGTTTCAAACTTGGCATATCCTGCACGCACACCACGCTTGTTCTCATTATACAACTGGCTGAGGCAAACAGCCATTTTGCCACTACCAGGACCAGGAGCTGTCACGATAACCAGAGGGCGCTCAGTTTCTACATAATCATTCTTTCCGAAACCATCATCAGAAGCAATCAGGTTGACATCATGAGGATAGCCCTCGATGAGATAATGACAGTAGGTTTTGATACCATCACGTTCCAAGCGCTGCTTGAAAGCTGTAGCAGCAGGCTGACCGTTGTAATGAGTAATCACAACAGAACCCACCATAAAACCACGGTTTTGGAACTCGCCACGAAGACGGAGAACATCCTCATCATAAGTGATACCCAAGTCGGCACGCTTTTTATTCTTCTCAATGTCTGCAGCACTAATCACGATAACAATTTCAATGCTCTCGCTGATTTTCTGAAACATACGGAGCTTACTATCTGGCTGGAAACCAGGCAATACGCGACTTGCATGATGGTCATCGAAAAGCTTTCCGCCTAATTCCAGATAGAGCTTTCCGTCAAACTGTGAGATTCTATCCTTGATATGCTCGGATTGAATCTTCAGATACTTCTCGTTATCGAATCCTATCTTCATATTCTTTTTACTGATATAACTAATTCTCTATTGATTGAATAAATCGAGTGCAAAAGTACAAAAAACTATCGAAATATCAAAAAAAAATTGTACCTTTGCACACAAAAAAGTAAAAAACAACAAGAATGATGAACGGAATTTATACAATTCTTCTATTGGTATTGAGCAACATATTCATGACGCTGGCATGGTATGGGCATCTCAAACTTCAGCAGACAGGTATAAGTAGCCATTGGCCACTCATTGGAGTTATCGCCTTCAGTTGGGCCATAGCCTTCTTTGAATATTGCTGTCAGGTACCCGCCAACCGTATCGGTTTTGTAGATAACGGAGGTCCTTTCAACCTCGTACAGCTCAAGGTCATACAGGAATGCGTTTCTCTCATCATTTTTGCGATCATCGCTAATATCCTCTTTCAGGGTCAAGGTCTGCACTGGAATCATGCTGCTGCATTTATCTGTCTCATCGCTGCAGTTTATTTTGTATTCATGAAATAGAATAAACCACAGATTATCAAGGTATTACAAGATATCTATTAAAGGAATGCAAAGAGGATAATGAGCGTCATTAAGGAATGTAAATATAGAAATACAACATTAAAAATATAACCGACAATGGAAAAGAAATTACGTACAGCTTCCATCTGTGTACAGGGAGGCTATCAGCCAAAGAATGGTGAGCCTATTGAAGTGCCTATCATTCAGAGTACAACATTTAAGTATGACAATTCTGAAGAGATGGCTATGCTCTTCGATCTTAAGAAAGAAGGATATTTCTATACCCGTCTCCAGAACCCTACCAATGATGCTGTTGCGCAGAAAATAGCACAGCTTGAAGGTGGCGTGGGTGCTGTGCTGACAAGTAGCGGTCAGGCTGCCAACTTCTATGCCGTTTTCAATATCTGCGAAGCTGGCGACCATATCGTGACTTCCAATGAGATTTATGGTGGCACCTTCAATCTCTTCGGTGTAACACTCAAGAAACTCGGCATAGAATGCACCTTCGTCAATCCCAACGACAGCGAGGAAGAAATCCAGAAAGCATTCCGTCCTAACACCAAGGTTGTCTTCGGCGAAACCATCAGCAACCCTGGATGTGCCGTTCTTGATATCGAGAAGTTTGCCCGCATCGCCCACAAAAATGGTGTTCCACTGATTGTTGACAATACTTTTGCCACTCCTATCAATTGCCGTCCTTTTGAATGGGGAGCTGACATCGTAACTCATTCTACCACCAAGTATATGGATGGAACTGCATCTCAGGTGGGTGGTGTAGTAGTAGATAGTGGTAACTTCGACTGGATGGCGAATGCTGAAAAGTTCCCTGGTCTTTGCACACCAGATGACAGCTATCACGGTTTGACATACGTGAAAGCATTTGGCAAGATGGGTTATACCACTAAACTTGTAGCCCAACTGATGCGCGATCTCGGTAGTATCCCTGCCCCAATGAACTCATTCATCCTCAACTTAGGTTTGCAGAGTCTGCATCTGCGTATGCGCCAGCACTGTGAGAATGCTCAAAAGGTGGCAGAATTCCTGCACAACGACCCTCGCGTAGCTTGGGTTCATTACAGTGGACTGAAAGACGATACCTATTACGAACTTGCTCAGAAATACATGCCAAATGGTACCTGCGGTGTCATCGCCTTTGGTTTGAAGGGTGACCGTGAAACAGCTATCAAGTTCATGGATTCGCTCGATATGATCAACATCGTGACTCATGTAGCGGATGCCCGCACCTGCGTACTCCATCCAGCCAGTCATACCCACCGCCAATTGACAGATGAGCAGTTGAAAGAAGCTGGCGTAGCTCCAGACTTGATCCGTCTCTCAGTAGGTATTGAAGATGTGGAGGATATTCTGGATGATATCAAGCAGGCACTGGACAAGATATAATCCAAGCACACCCTATAATGATGCTTAATTCATAAGACAGACAAGCATTTCCTATGAGGTTTCGATGAAAAAGAAACTCTTGGTCTTTTTCTACGTTCTGTCCTATCCATGATAGCCCTCGACGGCTCATGGGAGATTGTCCGTGGATAGACAATCTCTCATGAGCCACTTTTCTTTGCACAAAAGTACAAAGAAAAGTGAATCATGGTAAAATGTTTAACATATCTTTTGAAGAGTTTCTTGTTCTTTCGGAAAATTATCCTTATTTTTGCAGAACAATATAAAAAAGGTGTAAAAATATGGTAGAGAATCAATCAACGAGCATTCGAAAATATCCCAAGCGCATCCCTTACGGCATGATGAACTTCAAAGCCGTCATCGAGGATGACTGCTACTATGTCGACAAGACTCCATTCGTGGAAAAAATTGAAAGAGCCAACAAGTTCTTCTTCTACCTCCACCCTCGCCGATTCGGCAAGAGCCTTACTCTCTCCATGCTTGAGCATTACTACGATATCAATCGAGCAAACATCTTCGACAAGCTCTTCGGGCATCTCTATATCGGTCAACATCCCACACCCGAGCACAACAAATATCTTGTCATCAAGCTCAACTTTGCAATAGTAAATGCAGAACTAAATGACTATAAAAAGGGATTAGACGACCATTGTCACATAGCCTTTAATTTTTTCTGCGATGTATATGCGCAATATTTACCGAAAGGCATCAAAGAAGGTATGAACCAACTGGATGGTGCGGTCAAGCAACTGAACTTTCTGTGCCGTGAATGCGAGAAGACCAATGCCAAGGTGTTCCTCTTCATCGACGAATACGACCATTTCACCAACAAGATTCTTGCTGAGCCAAACTGTCTGGACAAATATCGCAAAGAGACTCATGGCGAGGGATACTTGCGCACTTTCTTCGACACGATCAAGGCTGGTACGGATTCTACCATCGCCCGTGTATTCGTGACAGGAGTCAGCCCTGTCACATTAGACGACCTGACCAGTGGATTCAACATCGGCACCAACTACACTCTGAGTGCCCAATTCAATGAACTGACGGGATTCACGGAGAAAGAAGTGCGTGACATGCTCGAATACTACTCCACCCAATATGAGTTCAACCATACCATCGATGAGTTGATAACCATCATGAAGCCATGGTACGACAACTATTGCTTTGCACTCAAGAAGTACGGCAAAGTGACGATGTACAACTCCAACATGGTGCTTTACTTCATCGACAATTATGTGAACAATGATTGTGAGGTGCCCGACCACATGATAGACGAAAACATCCGTACCGACTACAACAAGCTCCGCATGCTCATCCGCAGAGACAAGGAGTTTGCCCACGATGCCTCTATCATCCAGCAACTGGTGCAGCAAGGTTACATCACAGGCGAACTCAAGTCGGGATTTCCTGCCGAGCTGATAGGCAATCCCGACAATTTCGTCAGCCTATTGTTTTACTTCGGAATGATCACCATCAACGGCACGCTTGAAGGAAAGACCAAATTTATTATTCCAAACGAGGTTGTGCGCGAGCAGCTATTTACTTATCTGCTCGATACCTACAAAGAAAATGACCTCTCATTCGACAGCTACGAAAAGAATGAGTTGGCAAGCCATCTTGCTTATCGTGGAGAATGGAAGGCATACTTCCAGTACATTGCCGACAGCCTGCATAAATACGCCTCCCAGCGAGACCATCAGAAAGGGGAGTATTTTGTGCATGGCTTCACGCTTGCCATGACTTGCCAAAATCAGTACTATCGTCCTATCTCCGAAAAAGATACTCAGGAAGGATATGCTGACATCTTCCTATGTCCGCTGCTCGACATCTATAGCGACATGACCCACTCTTATATTGTGGAACTCAAGTACGCCAAATCGAAAGATACTGACGCACACATCCAACAGCTTTTCAAAGAAGCCGAGGTTCAAGTGAACCGCTACGCTCAAAGCGAAGTGGTCACTTCCGCCGTGAAGACCACCCAACTTCACAAGATTGTCGTCATTTACAGAGGTACTGAGATGGTGGTGTGCGAAGAAGTTAATAATCAATAACTCCCATTTACATTTTCTCTCTTCACCCAGCCATATTCAAATAGGAATAAGCGCTATTCGAGTTGAGAACAAACGCTATTGTTGTTAAGAAAAAAACTCTAATAAAATTAAATACAATGATTAAAGCAATGATTTTAGCTGCAGCTGCACTCACGATGAGTACCACTACAGTTGATGCACAAACTATGATTCAAAAGAATGAGATCAAGGTAGATAACCACCTGATGACTCCTGAGGCTCTCTGGGCTATGGGACGCATCGGTGCTGCCGAGGCTTCACCTAACGGCAAGCAAATCGTTTATCAGGTAGGTTATTACAGTGTGAAGGAAAACAAGGGCCACCAGATGTTATTCGTCATGGATGCCAACGGTAAGAACCAAAAAGCACTCACCACTGATGCCAAAAGCGAAAGTGATGCTGCCTGGATAGCCAGTGGACAAAAGATTGCTTTTCTCCGGGAGGGACAGCTCTGGAGCATGAACCCAGACGGAACCGACCGCAAGCAGTTGACCAACGATAAGTTAGGCATTGAGGGATTCAAATTCTCTCCAGACGGTAAGAAGGTCATCCTCATCAAGGAGTTGCCTTATCATGGCACCATCAAGGAGAATCCTTCAGACCTGCCACTCGCCACTGGTCGTCTGGTAACAGACATGAACTATCGCCACTGGGATCACTACGTGGAGAGCATATTGCACCCTTTTGTTGCTGATGTCACAGAAAACGGCACCATCAACGAGGGAGAAGATATTCTGAAAGGTGAACCATTCGAATGTCCTATGGCACCATTCGGCGGTATCGAGCAGTTGGCCTGGAGCCCTGATTCAAAGACTATCGCCTATACCTGTCGCAAGAAAGAGGGCGTTCAGTATGCCATCTCTACAGACTCAGATATCTACTTATATAATATAGGTACGCGCGAGACCAAGAATCTCTGCAAGGAGGCTGGTTATGTAGAGCCAAAGATTGATGCAACCAAGAGCATGAAGAATCAGGCTGTCAATGCTCCTGAAAATCTGAAAAACAATCCTGGTTACGATACCAATCCACAATTCTCTGCTGATGGTAAGTACATCGCATGGCAAAGCATGGCACGCAATGGTTATGAAAGCGACCGCAACCGTCTTTGTGTTTACGAACTGGCTACGGGTAAGAAAAACTATGTATCAGACAAGTTTGACTCCAACGTAGAAGGATTCGTATGGAACAAGGACAACAAGAGCCTTACTTTCATCGGTGTTTGGCACGGAACCCTGAACCTCTATCAGGCCAACTTCAAGGGCGAAGTTAAACAGATCACCAACGACTGGGCTGATTATGGTAGCGTAGCTTTGGCAAATAATGGCAACAAGATTCTCGCTACCCGTGCAAGCATGAGTCATCCTACCGATATCTATATCGTTACCCCTGGTAAGGATGCCAAAGGTACTAAGGTAGAACAGATTTCTCACGAGAACGACCATATTCTGAACCAGTTGAACCTCGGAAAGTGCGAACAGCGTTGGGTAAAGACTACAGATGGTAAGCAGATGTTGGTATGGATTATGTTGCCATCCAATTTTGATGCTACCAAGAAATACCCTACCCTTCTCTTCTGCGAAGGCGGTCCTCAGAGCCCTGTAAGTCAATTCTGGAGCTATCGCTGGAATATTCAGATCATGGCTGCCAACGGTTATGTAGTGGTATTGCCTAATCGCCGTGGTCTTCCAGGTTTCGGTAGTGAATGGAACGAGGAAGTATCTGGCGACTGGACCGGTCAGTGTATGAACGACTATCTCTCTGCTATCGATGATGCAGCAGCCAATCTGCCATACGTAGATAAGGATCGCTTAGGTTGCGTCGGTGCAAGTTTCGGTGGTTTCTCAGTTTACAATCTCGCCGGTCATCACAATAAGCGTTTCAAGGCATTCCTGGCTCACGATGGTGCTTTCAACTTGGAGAGCATGTACACAGACACAGAGGAGGCATGGTTCTCTAACTGGGAATATGAGGATGCTTATTGGAATAAGGACCTGAGTGGAAATGCCAAGAAGACTTACGAGAACAGTCCTCACAAGTTTGTTGATAAATGGGATACTCCTATCCTCTGTATTCATGGAGAGAAAGACTATCGCATCAATGCCAATCAAGGTATGGGAGCTTTCAACGCTGCCCGTATGCGCGGTATTCCTGCAGAACTTCTCATCTATCCTGACGAGAATCACTGGGTTTTGAAACCACAGAATGGTGTTCTTTGGCAGAGAACATTCTTCAACTGGCTTGATAAATGGTTAAAGAAATAAATCCTTTAATTTTTTAAAAGCTAAAATCTCAAAAAAAACAGGGAATCCTCTTTCACGGGGATTCCTTTTCTTCTTAATCACAATCTTACTTGTATGAAAAAGCTATTACTATATTTGACCTTGACTATATTCTTCGGACATGGAGCCTATGCCCAAAGAGCATGTCTATCCAAACTTTCTCCTATGCTCCGACACTATGTTTTGGAGGAACGCGAGAAAGAAAAACAAACCGTCAATCTTGCCAAAATACATGATGTCAAAGCAAAGAAAACAATAACAGGCATCCCCTCTCCCATGACTACTGCTTTTATCAAAGTGTCGGGAGATGGAAAAAAAGTGCTACGCCAGCATGGTGGCAAGGTTTGGGCCAGATATGGTAATATATACATCGCTACGATTCCGCTGAACTCTGTATCCCGTCTATCATCATTACCAGAGATACAACGCATCGAAGCCAACATGAACTCGAAATGTACTTTAGATTCTGTCATCATTCAGACCAATGCTTTACCCGTATATGAAGGTAGGAATTTGCCACAGGTCTATACAGGAAAAGGCGTAGTAATGGGCCTGTCTCTTATACACATCTGACGCTGCCGACGATACTCCTTGTGTA
>CAMBBY010000027.1 GCA_945863825.1 uncultured Prevotella sp.
CACAAGGAGTATCGTCGGCAGCGTCAGATGTGTATAAGAGACAGGGTCTGGAAAGCGATGAGGTTCTTGCCCTTCTTCAGGTATGGAGTGATGTCGAATTCGGCTGCTATCTTACTGTCTTCTGCATAACCGGCAAACTTACCGTTTACGTAGAGATAGATGTTGGAAGTAACGCTACCGAAGTGGGCTACTACCTGCTTGCCGTCCCAGTTGGCAGGGATGTCGATAATACGTCGGTAAGAACCTACGTGGTTGTCCTTGGTAGGAACTGCAGGAGGTTGCTGGTCGAAATGTCCGCGCCATCCGAAGCCTATGTTCACATATTCCGGATCACCGAATCCGTTCATCTCCCAGATGCCAGGAACATTCATGGTCTTCCAGTTGGAATCATCAATATCTTCCTTGTAGAAGTCGGTAGGGCGCTGGTCGGCATTCTCTACCCAGTTGAATTTCCATGTTCCTTCCAATGACAGATAATTCTTGCTCATGGCCTTGTTGACTTGCGCGAGATCTCTGCTCACCAGTTTGCCTCCCTCTTCATAGACCATATCCTCTGGGGAATAGGTGAAGAAGTTGGTGTGTAATGGAAAGCGATTGATGGCATTCACCTGCAGGTCGTGCCATTCGGTATAGCTTGGTTGTTGGACTGTCGCCGCATTCAACGGCTTAATGGCAGCCTTCGGTTTCTTCATACCAAAGGTTGCCATTGCCAAACTTGCCATACCTAATGTAATGAAAAGTCTTTGTCTCATAATTATAGGTCGGTTTTATTATTAGAAATGTTGTTTATTTCGTAGTCAGATACTTGTCGTATTCGCAAGCAACGAGGAGCATAGCGCCCACTCGCGCAGCTGCTTGCGCTGCTTGCCAGTATTGTCTTTCCATACACCTCCATTCATCAGAGCCTGCGCTCTTGTTGATAATAGACAGGAGAGATTCATCATCAACAGTAATGTCAATAATTTATTCATCAGTTGTATTTTATTAAGTTAGTGTTTCGTCTGATTGTTAATATCTGGTTGCAAAGATATAAAAAATCCTATATAAAATAGGTATAGAAATCATTAAAAAGGGTTCATTAATCGTTAAAAACACAATTATTTGTCAGTTTTTGTACTATTTTCGCCTAAAATGAATTCTCATGGTTCTCTTGTCAAAAGTGATTTCCGGGGTGTCTAAGAAGTGGGAGAGTGCACCCTTGTCTGCCAATTCCTGGGGAGTTCCTACGGATAAGACGGAATTGCCTGCTTCTATCTTGTCATGATGATCTTCTTCGTTGTGATTTTCAGTTTCCTCCTGATTGGCTGAAAGTTTCTCCATGAGCCAAATCTTGTCTGCCAGTTGCAGGGCGATTTCTACATCATGAATAGAAATGAGGATAGACTTCTGGAGTTGATGGGCCAGTCGCTTGAGCATGAGGAGGGTTTCCACCTTGCTTGGAAAATCAAGAAAGGCGGTTGGTTCGTCCAGCAGGATAATGGGGGTCTGCTGGGCTAAGGCTTTGGCTATCATTACTTTCTGGCGTTCTCCATCGCTTAAAGTATTGAATATGCGACCTCTGAGGTGTTGGATTCCTACTTCATGAATGGCTTCGTTCACTATCTTCTGGTCTTCCTGAGAGAGTGATCCCCAGAAATTAGAATAAGGAGAGCGCCCCAAGCCGATGATTTCTTCTACCTTCAGATGGATGTCGTCCATTTGGGCGGTTAGAACTACGCTGATGGATTTTGCCAGTTGTTTTTGGGAAAACATGCTGACGGATAGGAGATGATCAGATTCTGAAGTTTTCGATAAGAGAATGTCTCCTTCCAAAGGTGGTTGGAAGGCTGAGAGTGTACGTAGCAAGGTTGATTTCCCGGTACCATTCGCACCTATCAGACAGGTGAGTTCGCCACTTTGCAGAGAGGCGTTGATTTTTTGGGCTACTATTCGATTCAGACCGTTCGAATGATAGCCGATAGTTGTATTTTTTAGAATGATAGTTTTCTTCATCTCGCTTCTTTGACTTTATGAAATAACCTTCTCGTTTTTTGTGCTCTCAAGTGCAAAATTACGACTTTTGATTTGATAATAGCCACACTCGGGATAAAAATAACCAACTTTAACGCATTCGTTTCGATTGATGCTAAGCCATTTTATCTCATGGACATCTATTGCTTATTTTATAAAGTTTAAAAGTTTATTTCATAAAAATCCGAATCTTTCAAATAATAATTCCCCCAAAAATGCGTTTTATCTCTATATATAACTTATTTGAAAAGTAAAGAATCAAAAATGGAACAAACTTCTCCTATACAGGCTTTATTGCAGCAACGCACTCTTCTTCAGTTGGAGTATTATACTGAAAAGGAGGCTTTTCGCAAACTGACGGAACAAATCGGCATGCGACGCAAGGTGAAACGTGGTGACGCTTGGTTTCCACTACGTATAGGCAAAAGCTTCTATAATTCGCTCAATCAAAAATCCATAGAGGTGTTCCGTACCTCCGATGAAGAGATCGACCACAATTTTGAGTTCGGACGACCTGTCATGTTCTTTAAAAGCGAAGAACGAAGCGTGAAGAGTGAAGAATTCAATAGCTCTTCAGATGATGTTTCTAACAAAAACAAAGGGAATTTAAGTGAAGGACAAGAGAATTCTTCACTCTTCACTCATCACTCTTCACTTAAATATTTCTCCTTTACCGGTACGGTCAGCTATGTGGATGGTGACAGAATGGTGATTAATGTGCCTGATTCTGTTTCCTTGTTCGACTTGCAGACAGAAGAACCTATCGGCGTGCAGTTGTCCTTCGATGAAACGAGTTACAAACTGATGTTTGAAGCGCTCGACCGTACGATGAAGGCAAAGAATAACCGTCTGGCTTATCTGCGAGACCTTTTCTATTCTCATCAGAAAGCAGGCAGATTTTCCTTTGAGCCCATGAAGTTCCCTTGGCTTAATCCTACCCAGGAAAGAGCCGTGAACGAGGTGCTTTGGGCAAAGGATGTGGCCATCGTGCATGGTCCTCCGGGAACGGGAAAGACGACGACTCTGGTAGAAGCCATCAACGAAACCCTGATGAGGGAGAGCCAGGTATTAGTGTGTGCACAGAGCAATATGGCGGTGGATTGGATTTCAGAGAAACTCGTGGATAGAGGCATCAACGTGCTTCGTATCGGCAATCCGACAAGGGTCAACGACAAGATGCTCGGTTTTACCTATGAGCGACGTTTTGAAAGCCATCCTGAGTATCCGCAACTCTGGGCGATACGCAAGGCTATCCGCGAATTGCGCTCCAACCGCAAGAAAGGAAGCGAGAGCTTTCATCAGAAAATGGACCGACTGAGAAGCCGTGCTGCCGAGATAGAAATCCGTATTAATGCAGAACTCTTTGGCGAGGCTCGTGTCATCGCCTGTACGCTTGTGGGTTCCGCTCATCGTCTGCTGGAAGGTATGAAGTTTGGTACCCTCTTTATCGACGAGGCTGCACAGGCGCTGGAGGCAGCCTGTTGGGTTCCGATGAGAAGAGCCAGCCGGGTGATTCTGGCGGGCGACCATTGTCAGTTGCCGCCTACCGTAAAGAGTATTGCGGCATTAAGAGCCGGACTGGGCAAAACCCTGATGGAGCGTATTGCAGAAAACAAGCCTGAGGTAGTGACTCTCTTGAAGATACAGTACCGCATGAACGAGGAAATCATGCGATTCTCCAGCGACTGGTTTTATGGAGGTCAGGTGGAGAGTGCGCCGCAAATCAAATATCGCAGCATTCTCGATTACGACCATCCGATAACGTGGATTGACACAGGGGAATTAAGTGAAGAACGAAGAGTGAAGAGTGAAGAATTCAACAGCTCTTCTGATGATGTTTCGGAGGGAAGTGAAGAACAAGAGAATTCTTCACTCTTCACTCATCACTCTTCACTTTACAAGGAGCAATTCGTGGGCGAAAGTTACGGCCGCATCAACAAGGCGGAAGCTGAACTTACCCTGCTCACCCTGGCGGAATACTTCACCAAGATAGGCAAGCAGCGGGTGTTGGGCGATAGCATCGACGTGGGCATCATTTCGCCTTATCGTGCCCAGGTGCAGTATCTGAAGAAGCTCATCAAGAAGTATGAGTTCTTCAAGCCTTACCGCCGCCTCATCAGCGTAAACACGGTGGATGGTTTCCAGGGTCAGGAAAGAGACGTGATTCTCATCTCCCTGGTTCGTTCCAATGATGAAGGACAGATAGGATTCCTGAAAGACCTCCGCCGCATGAACGTGGCGATGACGAGAGCCCGCATGAAGCTCATCATCCTCGGCAATAAAGACACGATGACGAAGCATCCTTTCTACAAGAAACTGTGGGAGTATGTGGAGGGACTCAATAATGATGAATAAGATGGGAAAGCGGTTGTCATGAACAACTGCTACACTACGAGGAAAAGTTCGTGTAAAAAATGCAAGTATACGAGGAAAGTTCGTGTAAAAAAGCGTATGCATGCGATGAAAGTTCGTGTAAAAAAGTGTTGTAAACATTTGGAAGATCGTGTAAAAAAGTGTATCTTTGCAACCGACAGAGCTGTTTAAACATCATAACAGCAAGTTATTAACATCATTAACAACTTCAAAATGTATGTAAGGATGAAAAGAACGATCATAGAACAATTAAAAGCATGGAAAGAGAGCCTTTACAGAAAGCCCTTAATCTTATCAGGAGCAAGACAAGTAGGCAAGACTTATATCCTCCAGGAGTTTGGGAAACAGGAATATGACCACGTTGCCTACATCAACTGTGATGGAAACTCTGAGATTGCCAACATATTTGCAGAAGATTATGATATGAAGCGAGTCCTAATGGTTATCGGAGCCATTAGCAAACAGCCTATAATCCCTGGCAAAACGCTTATCATTCTGGATGAAATACAAGAACTTCACAAGGGACTTTCCTCGCTGAAGTATTTCTGTGAAAATGCACCAGAATACCATGTGGCTGTAGCAGGTTCACTTTTAGGCGTTGCCATGCACCAAGGAGAATCCGCTCCAGTGGGAAAGGTTGATATCATTCGACTCTACCCTATGTCTTTCGAAGAGTTTCTTATGGCAAAAGACGAAGAACAGTTGCTGAACATATTGAAAAGTAAAGACTGGAAGACCATCACATTACTTCATGATAAACTCATCAAGATATTAAGAGAATATTATTTTGTAGGGGGAATGCCTGAGGCTGTGAAAACTTATCTTGCAACTAACGATGCAAATCTTGTCAGACAGGTTCAGAACAACATTCTCACCATTTATCGTAGTGACATGTCGAAGCATGTCAGCCCAAATGAAGCCACTCGCATCAGCATGGTTTGGCAATCCATCCCTTCTCAGCTTGCTAAGGAAAACAAGAAGTTCATCTATGGAGCGGTGAGAAGCGGAGCACGAGCCAAGGATTTTGAGATGGCAATACAATGGCTGGTGGATGCAGGTCTCACCTATCGCATTTCCCGAGTAAGAGAAGTTGGAATGCCTTTGAAGTTTTACGAAGACCTCAATGCCTTCAAGCTGTTTCTCCTGGATGTCGGCCTCCTGGGTGCGCTAAGCGAGATGGAACCTGCCCAAATGCTCATCTCCAACAAAGCCATGACGGAGAGCAAGGGGGCGTTCACGGAAAACTACGTCCTTACCCAGCTATTATGTCAACAGGACATTTACACCTATTATTATAGTAGGGAAGACGCTCGCTTGGAGATAGACTTCCTTGCCCAGCACCAAGGGGTGATAACTCCGATAGAGGTAAAAGCGGAAGAGAACCTGCGTTCCAAGTCACTTCGCGCCTTCTTTGACGCCCATCCCGACTTGCGAGCCATCCGCTTCTCCATGTCGCCATACAAGGAGCAAGAGTGGATGAAGAATGTTCCATTGTACGGGGTAGAGGAGAGTTTCTAGGAACTCTTCTCACAATACTCCCTGAACTTTGCCTTAGTCATGGCAATACCAATGAGTCTATTAGATAACGCAACAATAACAACAAAATAAAAAAATATGTTACAACGAGATTATATCCAGCGGTTGATTCGCGAGTTTATGGCGGCACTCGAAAGAATGCTCGAAAAGAAAGAGGTGGAGGTGAGACGTGAGAAGATCAGGGAGCTCTACAATCAATACGTGGGCCCTTACGCCTTCTACAGCATCGCCACCATCGAGGATGTGATGAAGGCGATGGCAGGAATTGCCGATGAGGAGAAGCGACTCTCCAAGATGGACATGCTTGCCGAACTCTATTATCACGAGGCTGATACCGTGGGACAGCCCACAAGAGATGAACTCCTGAACAAGGCTTTCATGCTCTTCGATTATGTGGAAGCCCACGGGGATACGTTTTCCATTGAGCGCCGCAATAAAATGGCAGAAATCAAACAGAAAATAGGAGATGCACTCAACTAACGACATGACTGTAGGCTCGCCCTTACGAGCCATCATCAAATTTGCTATTCCGCTGATTCTAGGCTACATCCTTCAGCAGATGTATCTCATCATCGATGCCGCCATCGTGGGAAGATGGATTGGCGTGGGAGCACTTGCGGCAGTAGGCGCATCCAGCTCCATCATGTTTCTCATCATGGGCTTCTGCAACGGCTCCTGTGCCGGTTTTGCCATCCCTATCGCCCAGGCTTTCGGCGCCAAGGATTATGCCAAGATGCGGGCTTACGTGAGCAACAGCATCCGCATCGCCGTGGTGTTTGCCGTGGTCATCACCTTTCTTTCCTGCATCTTCTGCGGAAAGATTCTGCATCTGGTGAATACGCCGAAGGAGGTGTTCGATGATGCCTACATCTTCCTGATGCTGCAGTTTGCGGCGATTCCTTTTACCATAGGCTACAATCTGCTTTCCGGTCAGATCCGTGCCTTAGGCAACTCGAAGCAGCCTTTCTATTTCCTCATCATAGCTTCCGTTATCAACATTATTCTTGATGCCATTCTGATTCTCGGTATGGGGTTAGGTGTAGAGGGAGCAGGTATTGCCACTTGGCTTTCACAGGGAATCTCCGTGCTGCTCTGTATCTGGTTTATCAAGAAGAAAATGCAGATTCTGATTCCGAAGGGTGAGGAAAGGAAATTCGACAACAAGAAGATAAGTATTCTGCTGAACAACGGCGTTCCGATGGGTCTGCAGTTCTCTATTACCGCCATCGGTCTCATCATGCTCCAGAGTGCCAACAACGCTCTGGGAACGGTTTATGTGGCTGCATTTACTGCCTCTATGCGCATCAAATACCTCTTTACCTGCGTTTTCGAGAACATCGGAGTGGCGATGGCTACCTATTGCGGTCAGAACCTGGGAGCCAGGAAGCTGGATAGAATCGGGCAGGGCGTAAGGGCTTCCATCAGGATGATGCTGGTTTATTTCGTCTTCACCTTCCTGCTCATCTATCCGTTTGCCGATGAAATGATGATGCTCTTCGTGGATAAGGGCGAGGCAGAAGTGGTGACTTATGCTGCCCAGTTTATGCGCATAGCCAACTATTTCTATCCTTGTCTGGGCTTGCTCACTATCCTGCGCTACAGCATCCAGGGCTTGGGTTACAGCAATCTCTCAATGCTGAGTGGCGTAATGGAAATGATAGCGAGATGTGGCGTGAGTCTCTGGCTGGTGCCAGCCCTGGCGTGGACGGGAGTCTGCTTCGGCGACCCTGTGGCGTGGGTCATGGCAGATCTCTTCCTCATTCCCGCCTTCCTGTGGCTTTATAAGCATCTGAAGAAGGAGCAAGTCCGATAGTTTTTTTTTGACGTTTTAAAAATTTGCATTTAAAAATATTCTGCTAAGGGTTAGGAAAATGAAAATTCGATTGTAATATAGGCAAAAGAAAAGAAATAAAGTAATGCAAATAAACAAAGAAACGATAGAACAGCTCTTCCGGCAGCATTATCTGAGGATGTACCAATTGGCCAGGGTACTTCTGAAGGATGATGCAGCCAGCAAGGATGTGGTGAGCGAAGTCTTTGCCGATGTGCTCGACGGAAAGACCCAACTGGGTCTTGATAACGAGACTATAACCAGCGATTCGCCCCTGCCTTCCGCCAACGCCGGGAGCTATCTTCTGGTGTGTGTGCGCCATAAATGCCTCAACCTGTTGAGCCGACAGAAGATGAAAGACCGGGTTCATCATCTTCTGAAAGCCGATACTTCGCCTTCGATAGCTCCCCTGGAAGCGACGATTGCCGAAATAGACAGGGAGACCGAAAAGTACGAGGCAATTCTGGCTTATATGGATGCTGAACTCACGCCACAAACCCGCAAGGTACTCGATCTCCGCTTTCGGCAGAAACTGAAATATCGGGAGATTGCTACGGAATTGGGCATCAGCGAGGTGGCAGTTTATAAGCATCTGGCGCAAGGCATCAGAAAATTAAAGCAAAAGTTTAACCCTTAGCAGATTTATTATGGACAAGTTTGAAAAAATACTGGATATCATCGACCATCAGGAGAAGTATTCTGATGAGGAGATTCGTGAAATATTGCAGGATGAGGAATGCCGAAAACTCTATCAGACGATGGTGGAAGTGGATTCTGCACT
>CAMBBY010000028.1 GCA_945863825.1 uncultured Prevotella sp.
TACACAAGGAGTATCGTCGGCAGCGTCAGATGTGTATAAGAGACAGGATGATGTCAGCGCCCTCATAATTCTTGCGCACCTCATATCCGGAAGGCGAATAGAAGGTAAGCAGAATCTTATACTGGGGATAATCTCTGCGGATGCGCTCCATCAAAGGACGACCCTGTTCAAACTCGCCAAGTGATGCGGCATGAAACCAAATATACCTTTCAGTAGGATCCACATTTTCCCTCAGAATTCTGAAGGCATCGCGCTCACCTCGCCACATCTTGCGCACCTTCTCATTGAAAAGGCTGGCGATGGCGATTCCCCAAAGCACGAAATAAATGACGACATTATAGATCATGTTTTTCTTTTTTTTCGGTTAGTATCTATAAATATCTAAATATAAATTGAATTCTCTCTGAGGAAAATCCCCGCACAAAGCAGAAATTTTCCACAGAAAGAGATAAAATATGCTGACTGCGATGCTTATCCGAGAACCTCAATGGCTCTGCGGAGACGCTTCAGAGTCTCCTCCTTGCCGAGGAAAGCTGAGATATCAAACATACCTGGACCCTTACCCTCGCCTACGAGCGTGAGACGGAAAGCATTCATCACATCACCGAGCTTATAGCCCTTATCCTCTACCCATTTCATCACAACAGGCTCCTGACCCTCGATAGAGAAATCCTCGATGCCCTCCAGCACTTCAGCCAGTTCGGTCATCTGCTGAGCAGAATACTCCTTCCAGCGCTTCTTGGCTGTCTTGGCATCATACTCTGTAGGAGGAATGAAGAAGAATGAGCACAATGGCCACAACTCATATACGAAGTTCACGCGATCCTTCATCATGTGTACCACCTGCTTCACGCGGTCCATTGTCTCCTCCACACCGTTATTAGCCACGATAGGCGCAAAGAGATTGGCTATCTCATCATCGCTCTTCATGAGGATGTACTCATGGTTGAACCAGATGCCCTTCTTGAAGTCAAACTTGGCTCCTGCCTTAGAGCAGCGGGAGATATCGAAAGCCTTCACCAGTTCGTCGAGAGAGAAGATTTCCTGCTCTGTGCCAGGATTCCAGCCCAACAATGCAAGGAAATTGACTACTGCCTCTGGGAAATAACCGCTCTCACGATAACCAGAAGAAACCTCGCCGGTCTTAGGATCGTGCCACTCCAATGGGAATACAGGGAAACCGAGACGGTCGCCATCACGCTTGCTCAACTTACCCTTACCCTCTGGCTTGAGAAGCAATGGAAGATGGGCAAAGCGAGGCATGGTATCCTCCCAGCCGAAAGCCTTGTAGAGAAGTACATGCAATGGTGCACTTGGCAACCACTCCTCGCCGCGGATCACATGAGAGATTTCCATCAGATGATCGTCCACGATATTAGCCAGGTGGTAAGTAGGAAGCTCGTCGGCACTCTTGTAGAGCACCTTGTCGTCGAGGATATCGCTCATCACCTTCACATCGCCACGAATCATATCGTTGACGTGGATTTCCTCTCCAGGTTCTATCTTGAAACGTACGGTATATTGCTTGCCGTCTGCGATGAGCTGGTCCACCTCTTCCTGAGAAAGGGTGAGAGAATTGCGCATCTGCATACGGGTGTGGGCATCATACTGGAAATTCTGGATTTCAGCACGCTTGGCCTCCAGTTCCTCTGGAGTATCAAAAGCGATGTAAGCCTTGCCATTGTCGAGAAGCTGCTGTACATATTTCTTATAGATGTCACGACGCTCGCTCTGACGGTAAGGACCATGCTCACCACCGAAACTCACTCCCTCATCAAACTTGATGCCGAGCCACTTGAATGACTCCAGGATATATTCCTCGGCACCTGGTACGAAACGATGAGAGTCAGTATCCTCGATACGGAACACAAGTTCACCACCATGCTGGCGAGCAAACAAATAATTATAGAGGGCGGTACGAACACCACCAATGTGCAATGCACCCGTAGGACTTGGGGCAAAACGCACTCTTACTTTTCTATCTGCCATGTCTTATTTTATAGCTATTTTCAAAATTTTCTGCAAATTTACATCTTTTTTTGCGATTATAATAGTTTTTTTTCGTATTTTCGCACATGAAAAGGGAAATATGGGGCAAATCGGCATTTTTATTCTAAGAAATGCTCCTTTTTATCCATAAATATTCAAAAGTGAAGAGACTTCCCCACCAATCCAACAAGAAAAACAAAAACAAAAAAATATGAGTATATTCAACAATCCGGAAGAAAACTATTGGCGCAACCTGGTGACTAAGGCCATACTGGTCTGCATGACCGTAGCTGTCATCGTATGGTTTCTGCCTCGCAATGAGGGTCGCCAGTACCGATACGATGTAGGAAAGCCATGGATGTACGGCTCTGTCATCGCCAAGTTCGACTTTCCAATCTACAAAACCGATGAAGCTATCAAGCACGAACAGGATTCGATGATGAACCAGTTCCAGCCCTACTATGGCCTGAATCCAACGGTGGAAAACGTGCAGGTGAACCGATTCCTCCACGATTTCCAGAAGGGAATACCCGGTCTGCCTAACGAATTTGTGGGGGTCATTGCCAACGAGCTGCACAATGTCTATCAGATGGGCATCATTAACACCACGGAGTACAACCGCATCTTCAAAGACTCTACCAGCACCATCCGAATCATCAGCGGAAAGAACGTGAAAAGCGTACCTATCAAGTCGTTCTACTCCACGATAGCCGCCTATGAGCATCTCTTTGCCAACGAGAAGTTGGCTGCCCAGCGACCGCTGCTCTCCCGCTGCAACCTCAACAACTATATAGAGGCCAACATCATCTACGAAAAAGAGAAAAGCGAAACCGAGAAAAACGACCTGCTGAGCAGTATTCCATTGGCAAGCGGAATGGTGATGAGCGGACAGAAAATCGTGGACAGAGGCGAGGTAATCAGCGACTACACCTACCGCGTGCTCACATCCTTTGACAAGGAAATGAAGCGGCGCGCATCCACTGAGGAGGAAATTACCACCACCATCATCGGACAGGTGCTCTTCGTATTCATCCTCGTCATGATGTTTACGTCATACCTCTCGCTCTTCCGCAAAGACTATTTCGAAAAACCGCGCAGCATCACGATGCTCTATGCGATGATCACGATCTTCCCTATTCTGGTATCGCTGATGATGAAGCACAATTTCTTCTCTGTGTATATCATCCCGTTTGCCATGGTACCTATCTTCGTAAGAGTATTTATGGATTCCCGCACGGCATTCATCACCCATGTCACGATGATCCTGATATGTGCAGCGGCAGTAAAATACCAGTATGAATTCATCATCGTGCAGTTAGCTGCGGGACTGGTGGCCATCTATTCGCTCCGTGAGCTGAGCAAGCGCTCGCAGATATTCATCACCGCCCTGCTGGTAACGGTGGCAAGCGGAGTGGTATATCTGGCACTGCAGCTGATGCAGGACAACGAGGTGTTCAATATCGACACCAGCATGTACACCCATTTCACCATCAACGGCATCTTCCTGCTGCTCTCCTATCCGCTGATGTATCTGATAGAAAAGCTGTTCGGATTTATCTCGAATGTCACATTGTTTGAGCTTTCGAATACCAACAAGGGACTGCTGCGCAACCTGAGCGAAATAGCTCCAGGCACCTTCCAGCACTCCATCACCGTGGGAAATCTGGCTGCCGAAATTGCCAACCGCATCCATGCCAACAGTCTGCTCGTGCGTACGGGTGCATTATATCATGACATCGGCAAGATGAGCAATCCGGTATTCTTCACCGAAAATCAGGCTGGCGTCAATCCGCACGACCAGCTTACCGACCTGGAGAGTGCACAGATCATCATCAGCCACGTGACCGAAGGCTTGAAAATGGCAGAAAAGGCCAACCTTCCTGGCATCATCAAGGATTTCATCTCCACCCATCATGGCACCGGACTTACCAAGTATTTCTATATTAATTATTGTAATGCCCACCCAGATGAAAATGTAAACAAGGAGCTTTTCCAGTATCCGGGACCGAATCCATTCACCCGTGAGCAGGCTATTCTGATGATGGCCGACACGGTGGAAGCCGCCTCCCGCTCGCTCAACGAATATACCGAGGAAAGCATCAGCACGCTCATCAACAAGCTCATCGACAGTCAGGTGGCAGAAGGTTTCTTCAAGGAATGTCCTATCACCTTCCGCGACATCGCCCTGGCCAAAGTGGTGCTCACAGAGCGTCTAAAATCCATTTATCATACGCGAATTTCGTATCCGCATCTGAATAAATAACTGGTGATTATAGAGCATAAATAAATCCCGATTTATTGCACATATCATTTATTCTGTGCAGTAAGTCGGGATTTTATCGTTAATATACTTTAAATAAAAAATAAAAGCAGTAGAGAAATAGAACATTCTTCTTACCTTTGCGGACGTTTTTATTTAAATTTATTAAAATGAAGAAACTAAAATCAGTTTGTGTTGCCATTGCGATGGCAAGTGCAGCACCTACTTTTGCAGGTGGTTTGCTCACTAATACAAACCAACATGTAGCATTCAATAGAATGATGAGCCGTGAGGCTTCTATCGGTATCGATGGTGTTTATTACAACCCAGCAGGCGTTGTATTCATGGGTGAAGGTCACCATCTTGCCATCAACTGGCAGTTGGCTTATCAAACTCGTACTATCAACAATGATTACAAATTGTTTACTAATAATGTAAACAATCCTATCACTCCTCGTGATTTCAAGGGTAAGGCTTTTGCCCCAGTTATCCCTTCTTTCCAGTATGCCTACAACAAGGGCAAATGGTCGTTCCAGGCTAACTTCTCTCTCACTGGCGGTGGCGGTAAGTGTACTTTCGACGACGGACTGGGTTCTTTCGAGAAAATCGTATCAGAGACTGCTATTGCTGCTTGCGGACTGGCAGGTGTCGTTGATCAGACTTTGGGTAATACACTTATCCAACAGGGAATGTTACCTGCAGGACAGAACATGGAAATGTTCACTTCAGACCAGGCTTTCGGCAAAACAGGCAAGTACAGCTTCAACAGCTATATGCACGGTCGCCAGTATTACTATGGTCTCTCTGTAGGTGCAGCATATAAGTTCTGTGATAACTTCAGCGCATTCTTGGGTGTTCGCGGTGTCTATGCATTGACCAACTACTATGGATATGTAGAAAACATCAATGTAGGCAATATGCCTCTCTATAAAGTGCTCGACCCTACGAAGGAAAATGCTGCCAACATCGAGTTGAGCTGCGACCAGACTGGTGTAGGTTTCACTCCTATCATCGGCGTAGATTACAAGACAGGCCGCTGGAACTTCTCTGCTAAATACGAGTTCAAGACCCGTATTCACCTGAAGAACAAGTCAGTAAACCAGACTCCAAGTATCGGTAACTTGCCAGCCAACCTTGCCAATCAGATGACAGGCATCCTGACTGATAAATTTCATAATGCAGGTCTTCCACTTGAGCAGGCTAAGCAGCAGGCTGAAAACACTACCAATGCAGTATTGAATGACCCAACAGTAGGAGCTACTATGATGGGCTTGAAGACCCAGTTTGACCAGAAGTTGAACAAGGCTATCGGTGAATATGAGGATGGTAAGAAGATTGCTGGCGATATTCCTGGCTACTTGGCTCTCGGTATCGGCTACAGCCCTGTCGATGCAGTAAGAGTAAACGTAGGTTTCCACTGGTTCGACGACAAGAATGCTACATCTTACAACAACCGCAACAAGGAGTTGAAGCGTGGTACTTTGGAGTATAATGCAGGTGTAGAGGTAGACGTCAACAAGAAAATCACCCTGAGTACAGGTTGGCAGATCACAAACTATGGTTTGTCTGATGAGTATATGGACGACAAGTCATTCGTAGTAGGTTCAAATTCTGCTGCCATCGGTGGTGTTTATCACATCAACAAGAAGATAGATCTCAACGTAGCTTACTTCCACACATTCTATCAGCACAAGAAAACTTCCGAGACTGTTCAGCTTGCAGCTGACAAGAGCATCGTCTATAATTCAGACTATACACGTAATAACAACGTGTTTGCCGTAGGTCTCGACATTATTTTCTAAATGATAGATCGTTCTGAATAAGAATCCTGAAGAAATTCGGAACACATAACTACAACAATCAAAAGAGGGTGTGTCATAAGTCAAAGACACATCCTCTTTTTCGTTTCTTCATTGATTTTCTTCACATGTTTTTTCTTTCATCGGATTTCACGGATAAATCGGAGGCAGTTTTGCTTATCGGATTATTCACGGATTTCCGCGGATGTTTGGCCTCTGTCCAATGGCTGGCACCGTAGCGATCCAATTAAATTATAATATTCTCTCTTACATCGGATCCACATCATAATAAATGACCAAAGCCCCATATCGCGGATCTTTCGACATTTTTTCTTGAGCAAACAACAGGAATTCCCTCACTTTCCTATAGTCGAGAGAATTCTCCAACTTGATGACAATCTTACGGATATTCATTGTCTTCACACGAGCCACTGCAGGCTTGTCTGGTCCTAAGATTCTCTCCCCAAACCATCCTCGCAAGGTCTGTCCCAGCTCCATACTTGCCTGCTGACAGACATTCTCATGCTTGTGCTTCAGATAGACGTTGATGAGATGATAGAAAGGCGGATAATGAAAGGCTCTACGTTCTTCCAGCAAGTCGCGATAGAAAGTGGCATAATCATTGTGAACCACCTGCGAGATAACAGGCAATTCCGGAGATTTCGTCTGAAGGATCACCAGTCCTCGCTTGCTCTTTCTGCCAGCCCTTCCACTCACCTGCGCCATCATCATAAAGGCATGTTCGTAGGCCCGGAAGTCTGGATAATTGAGCATCGAGTCGGCATTGAGAATACCCACTACGCTCACCTTGTCAAAATCCAGTCCCTTGGAAATCATCTGCGTACCGATAAGCAGGTTGGTCTTTCCCGAAGAAAAATCCTCTATCAGGCGTTCATAGGCATTGCGAGTGCGGGTCGTATCAAGATCCATACGGGCAATACGCGCCTCAGGGAAGATTTCTGTCAACTGGTCTTCCACCTTCTCTGTTCCGATACCACGCCCCGTCAGTTCGGTACTTCCACAATTAGGACATTCCGTAGGAACGGGATACGTGTAGCCACAATAATGGCAGGTAAGCAGATTGATATTCTTATGCAATGTGAGCGACACATCACAGTTTTTGCATTTCGGCACCCATCCACAGACCTTACACTCAATCATCGGCGCAAAACCGCGCCTGTTCTGAAAGAGAATAGCCTGTTCGCCACGCTGCAAGGCCTCTCTTACCGCAGCCAAGAGTTGTGGCGAATATGCCCCTTTCATGATCTTGCGATGGCGTAAATCCTTCACATCCACCACCTGTATTTCCGGCAGTTGGATGTCTTTATATCGCATTTTCATCTCCACCAGACCATACTTTCCCTGCTGGGCATTGTAATAACTTTCCATCGAAGGAGTTGCCGTACCCAAGAGCACTTTGGCTTCGGGATACATGCTTGCCAAAACGATGGCAGCGCTGCGGGCATGATAGCGAGGAGCCGGGTCCTGCTGCTTGAAACTGGTTTCATGCTCCTCGTCCACAATCACAAGTCCAAGTTTTTGAAAAGGCAGGAAGACTGCACTTCTGGCTCCCAAAATGACATCATAAGGATGATCAGACATCTGTTTCTGCCAGATTTCCACACGTTCTGCATCGCTATATTTTGAGTGATAGATGCCAAGTCGGTCTCCAAAAACCCGGTGAAGACGTTCCATAATCTGCACCGTAAGCGCGATTTCCGGCAAGAGATAAAGTACCTGCCTATGCTCATCGAGCGCCTGTTTGATGAGGTGAATATAGACCTCCGTCTTACCGCTGGAAGTCACACCATGCAAGAGCACCACATTCTTCTTCATCATCTGCATCAGAATCTGGTTATAAGCATCCTGCTGGGGCATTGAGAGCGGTTTGATCAACTCGAAATGAGATTCGCCAGATGTATTCAGACGCCCTACTTCTATCTCATATGTGAAAAGAAATCCCTTGTCTATCAGAGTTTTAACAATGGCAGAGGTAGAATGACTCTCGTTCATCAGTTCCTCCTTCGTTACTTTTTCTATAAAAGAAGGGATATCAGGTGATTGGTTTCCATTTGAAGAAGAAACATCAGAAGGCTGGCTTCCATTTGAACAAGGAATATCAGGAGACTGCATATTTCTCAATTCATAGAATTCCTCCCGCAGCAGTCCGTTTTCATCTACCTCGTTTTCGAGAAGAATATCCCAATGAGACAGTTGGAGGAAGGTGGTAAAAGCCTTCATTTGCTTGACGGCCCGCCCCATCATCTGAAGCGCCACACGGAGCGTCTGTGGATTGCGATAAGCACTCGACAAACCGACATATAGCTCCATTTTGGGTTTAAACTTCTCTGTAGATTTCAGTCCAGCCGGGAAAGCAGCATTATAGACCTGTCTCTTATACACATCTCCGAGCCCACGAGACTAAGGCGAATCT
>CAMBBY010000029.1 GCA_945863825.1 uncultured Prevotella sp.
GATTCGCCTTAGTCTCGTGGGCTCGGAGATGTGTATAAGAGACAGATTATCAACAAGGTAACGCCTGGCGCAAGCAAGGCGACTTTAAGCGTGCCATCGACTGTTATCTGGAGGCCATTGCGCTCGATCCGGAGAGTCCTGCCGTGGCTGCCAAGGAGATGCTGGATGATATCATGAGCTTCTATTGCAAGGACTACTACAATCCATAATAACCGACATGTGGACAACGGCAGTTTTGGTTTACTCCAAGCGTAAAGATAATTAGAACGAAAAGAATATGAGTAAGATTAAAGGGGCTATTGTAGTCGATACAGGGCGCTGCAAGGGATGTGCGCTCTGTGTGGTGGCTTGTCCTCAACATGTCATTGCATTAGCCGAGAAAAAAGTAAATGTGCATGGTTATCGCTATGTGGAAGCGGCTGTGCCGGATGCATGCGTGGGTTGCACTTCGTGCGCCATCGTATGCCCTGATGGATGTATTACCGTGTATCGTAAGAAGGAGAATGAATAATGGCTGAACAACAGAAACGTGAAATAACTTTGATGAAGGGTAATGAGGCGATTGCTCATGCCTGCATCAGATGTGGTGTGGATGGTTTCTTTGGCTATCCGATTACTCCACAGAGTGAGATTATAGAGACTTTGGCTTTGCTCAAACCTTGGGAGACTTCTGGTATGGTGGTGCTCCAGGCTGAGAGTGAGGTGGCTGCCATCAATATGGTCTATGGCGGTGCGGGTGCCGGTAAGCGTGTGCTTACTACTTCGTCCAGTCCGGGTGTGGCCTTGATGCAGGAGGGTATTTCCTATATGGCGGGTGCCGAGATTCCGGGTGTCATCGTCAACGTGCAGCGTGGCGGTCCTGGATTGGGTACTATCCAGCCTTCGCAGGGTGACTATTTCCAGGCTACCCGTGGTGGTGGTAATGGTGACTATAATGTGATTGTATTGGCTCCGGCTTCTGTGCAGGAGATGGCTGACTTCGTGGACTTGGCTTTCACCTTGGCTTTCAAATACCGTAATCCGGCGATGATCCTGAGTGACGGTGTCATCGGTCAGATGATGGAGAAGGTGGCGCTTCCTCCGATGAAACCTCGCCGCACGGAGCAGGAGATTGCAGAGGAATGTCCTTGGGCTACCATCGGTCGTAAGAAAGACAGAAAGCCGAATATCATGACTTCCCTGGAACTGAAACCGGAAGTGATGGAGGAGCGCAATCTGATGATGCAGGAGAAATACAGGAAAATCCGTGAGACGGAGGTGCGCTACGAGATGCAGTATTGTGAGGATGCCGACTATGTGATCGTGGCTTTCGGCAGTGCTGCCCGTATTGCAGAGAAGAGTATCGAGAGTGCTCGTGAGCAGGGTATCAAGGTGGGACTTTTCCGTCCGATCACGCTCTGGCCTTTCCCTACTCAGGAAATCCATCACTTGGCTGAGAGCAAGAAGGGTATCCTTGTGGCTGAAATCAATGCCGGACAGATGGTGGAGGATGTACGCCTGGCAGTAAACGGTTTGGTGCCTGTAGCGCATTTCGGTCGTTTGGGTGGTATTGTGCCTGAACCTGAGGAAATTGTGGAGGCGCTCAAGCGATTAATTATTGATAAGAAATAAATTATACATTATGAATGATATAATTTCGCCAGAGAATCTGGTATATAAGAAACCGACACTGATGAACGATGTTCCGATGCATTATTGCCCGGGCTGTTCGCATGGTGTGGTGCATAAGCTTGTCGCCGAGGTGATTGAGGAGATGGGTATGGAGGATAAGACGGTGGGCGTTTGTCCTGTGGGCTGCGCTGTTTTCGCTTATCGTTATTTGGATATTGACTGGCAGGAAGCGGCTCATGGTCGTGCGCCTGCAGTGGCTACGGGCATCAAACGTTTGTGGCCCGATCGTCTGGTGTTTACTTACCAGGGTGATGGTGACTTGGCCTGTATCGGTACTTGCGAGACGATTCATGCCCTAAACCGCGGTGAGCATATCGCCATTATCTTCATCAATAATGCCATTTATGGTATGACGGGCGGTCAGATGGCTCCTACTACTCTGCTGGGTCAGAAGACGGCTACCTGTCCTTACGGTCGCCAGCCTGATCTTCATGGTTATCCGCTCAATATCACTGAACTTGCCAGCCATCTGACGGGTACTTGCTATGTGACCCGACAGAGCGTGGAAACTGTAGCGAGCATCAGAAAGGCTAAGAAAGCTATCCGCAAGGCCTTTGAGGCGAGTATGCAGGGCAAGGGTTCCAGTCTGGTGGAAATCGTTTCTACCTGCAACAGTGGTTGGAAACTTTCTCCTGTGGAAGCTAATAAGTGGATGGAAGAGAATATGTTCAAGGAGTATCCTAAGGGAGACTTGAAGGATACGACGGGAATGTAAATAAGGATTGAAACAAATGAAGACAGAAATTATTATATCTGGGTTTGGTGGTCAGGGTGTTCTCTCTATGGGAAAAATCCTGGCTTATTCTGGACTGATGGAGGATAAAGAGGTGACTTGGATGCCTGCATACGGTCCGGAACAGCGTGGCGGTACGGCGAATGTGACGGTAATCGTGAGCGATGACCGTATCTCTTCGCCTATCTTGAGCCATTATGATGTGGCTATCGTACTGAATCAGCCTTCGCTCGATAAGTTTGAATCGAAGGTTAAGCCGGGCGGTGTGCTGATCTATGATGGTTATGGTATCATGAATCCTCCGCAGCGTAAGGACATCACCGTGTATCGTATTGATGCGATGGACAAGGCGGCTGAGATGAAAAACGCTAAGGTGTTTAATATGATTGTGCTGGGTGGTCTGCTGAAGGTTTGTCCTGTGGTGAGCACAGACGGTCTGAACAAAGCGCTCTTCAAGTCGTTGCCTGAGCGCCATCATGGTTTGATTCCACTCAATATGAAAGCGGTGGAAGAGGGCATGAAAATCATAGAAAAGATGTAAGTGTGATATAAGTCCTGTTCGTGCAAGGCGAGAACAGGCTTAAGGGTCTAAAAAAAAGTCCCACAGATTTCACAGATATCCACAGATTTATTTCTCTTCAAAATATCTGTGTTAATTTGTGAAATCTGTGGGACTTTAATATTTTATCGGTCTATGTAAGACCTATGTAAGTCCGTGAGATCTGTGGGGCTATATATTTTACTTGTTTTCTGCATCAATAGCCTTGATCTTCTTTTTTACCAGTTCGAGATCATCCTTGAGCTTCTGCACCTTGCGGTTCATTTCCTCTACGAGACTGTTGCCCTTCTTGCTGGCAGCATTGAGGAAGCCGAGGTTGTTCTCATAGGTGGTGATATCATTGCGCAACTGGTCGTAGCGGCGCAAGAGTCGTCCACGCTCATTGTCCAAGGCATCAGAACCCTTCTCAGCCACATTCTTCAGATTGCTCTTGAAATAGTCGAGACGGCGCTTGGCGTTGCTGATGTGCAAGTCCTTATAGATCTTGTCGAGCACTGCGTGATACTCCTTGTAGATATTGTCCTTTTCCTTGAAAGGCACATGACCGATGGAGTTATATTCCTCTGTCAGCTTCTGCAGTGCCTGCTGCACGTTCTCTACAGGGTTTTCGAGCAAGTCCTTCAGCTTAGCCACTACTTCGCGCTTCTTCGCCAAGTTGCTGTGCTCCGTGTTTCTGGTGCCCGCATTAGCCTTGTTGCGAGCCTCGAAGAATTTGTTGCAAGCATCGAGGAAGTCCTTCCAGAGCAGTTCACCCTGTTTGCGAGGCACAACACCCACGGTCTTCCATTCTTTCTGCAGCGCAATAATTTTGTCGCCCGTCTTCTTCCAGTCCGTGCTATCAGCAAGTTGCTGTGCCTTCTTGACGAGTTCGTGCTTCTTTTCCAAATTGCTGGAATATTGCGATTTCAGTTCCTTGAAGAACTCAGCCTTCTTGCTGAAGAACACATCATTGATGGTGCGGAAGCGCTCAAAGATCTTCACATTCATTTTCTGAGGAGCAAAACCGATTTCACGCCATTCCTGTTGCATAGCGATTACCTCCTTGGTAGTAGCCTCCCACTGTGCAGCGGTCTTGATGGCATCCAGGTCGATAGCCTCCAACTTCTCGCAAAGTGCCGTCTTCAGTTCGAGATTCCTCTCTTCCTTAGCGCGGATATCCTCAAAGTACTGCTGATGCTTCTTGTTAATCACGGTGCTGGCAGCCTTGAATCGGCTCCAGATTTGCTCGCGCAATTCCTTGGCAACAGGACCGATTTCACGGTACTGCTGGTGCAAGTCCTGCAACTGATGGAAGGCAGAGATGACATCCTCTTCCTCATCGAGTTTTTCGGCAGCTTCGCAGAGCGCAGTCTTTGCCTCGAGGTTTTTCTTGAAGTCATATTCACGTGCCTCACTGTTGAGCTTCAGAAGGTCGTAGAACTGCTCCACGTAGAGCTGGTAGTTGCGCCACAGCTCATTCGCCTTGTCGGCAGGCACGGCCTTGATATCTTTCCATTCCTGCTGCAGGGCCTTGAAGTCATTATATGATTGGTTAGCTTCCTCAGGAGAGGTAGCCATTGCCTTGATCTTTTCAATAATCTCAAGTTTTTTGGCTAAATTTTCCTGCTTTTCCTCTTCTTGCTCCAAGAAGATCTTGGCGCGTTTTTCCTTGATGATCTGCATTTCAGCCTTGAAGGCTTCTTCTGTGTCATCAGGTAGAAGTACGAATTTTTCCGGGTCACCACCTTTTTCTAAATACTCCTTAGTTTGAGCATCTCGTTCTGCGAGGTGAATCTTGTAGAAAGTTGTCTTCAGATGGTCGAGCTCTTCCTTGTTAGGAGCTTCGGCACTGCGAGCGATTTCTTTCACTCTTTCGAGCACTTCCTGCTTGGTGGCATACGCCTTCTTGGCAGGTTCTTCCATGGTTCCCTGTAAAAGGGCATTTTCTTGAGAGTCCATCATTTCACTGTATTTAGTTTATGATTCGATTTCTTGGCAGATAATGGTGCCGCTATCTGCCACATACACACACAATAATTTTGCAAACTTAAGTAAAAAAAGCGAAAAATCCTAATTTTATTTTTTATTTTTGCTTTTATCCTCGCTTTTTTATATTTTTTTATCATTATTTTCTGACTTCTTGTATTCTTCTGGCGCTGTCCATGCGCTATGCGGCACTTGGCTCCTTCCTTAGAGCAAGCGCTTATAGCGCAAGAATCCCCACGTCAATCCAGATACGACGATAGAGATAAGGATGGCGATGCCAAAACCGATGGAGCTGTTTTCCATACCGTTGATGAGGTTCATTCCGAAGAAGGATGAAATCAGGGTAGGCAACATCATGACGATACTGATGGATGTCAAGGTACGCATCGTGGTATTCATGTTGTTGTTGATGATGCTGGAATAGGTGTCCATCGTGGATTCCAGAATATCTGAATAGATATTGGTGGTTTCTCGCGCCTGGGTCATCTCGATGTTGACATCCTCAATCAGGTCGGCATCCAACTCATCCACCTGGAGTTTGAACTTCAGTTTGGACAGCAGGTTTTCATTGCCTCGGATGGAGGTAATGAAATAGGTGAGGGAATCCTGCAGACGTGACAGACCGATCAGGCTTTCATTGTTGACGCCATGATCCAGGTTGCGCTTGGCTTTCTCGATGAGCGAGTTGATCTGCTTGAGTCGCTTCAGATACCATACGGCAGAGGAAAGGAAGAGACGGAAAATCATGTCCACATAGTCGGTGAAGCCTTCACCTCGCTTCTGCTGGAAACTCACGAAATCAATCATCATGTTGGTTTCGTAATAGCAGACGGTGATGGTGACATCCCGCTTGTGGATGATACCCAATGGCACGGTAGTATAAGGCGTGCGGCTTCTGATTTCCTTGACATAAGGAATACGGAGGATGATGAGCATCCAGCCATCGTCGTATTCGTAGCGGGCACGCTCATCGGTATCACTGATGTCCGAGAGGAAATAATCAGGGATTTTGAATTCGTCTTCCAGCAAGCGCTGGTCTTCGTCGGTTGGACAAGTTACTTGTATCCAGCAGTTAGGCTGCCATTCATTGATAGCCTGCAGATGATTCTCTGTATTCCAATATGTTCTCATTGTTGCTAATCTCCACAAAATAAAAGTTTGGGGTATGGAGATTAACTATGCCCCCAAAGCGGTGAATGGGTTTCTTTCTGCTGAATCTCCACGCCTACAATTCATTGTTGTTGTCCGCGTGATAATCGTCCATTTGTTTAATATTTAAAATTTCGGCTGCAAAGGTAACTAAAATAAACCAAAATGGCAAAAATAAAGCCGGGAATTTTCTTCCCGGCCCTATATTTTTAACCTTTTTGTAATTTATTTGGTTGGAATCTCGGCAAGCAACTGTTTCATGAGATTCCAGAATGGTGCTACGCAACTGATCTGGCAACGCTCAAACTGGGTGTGAGGGCTGCAGAGGGTAGGACCGAAGGATACGACATCGAGGTGTGGATATTTACTCAAGATGATAGAGCACTCCAATCCGGCATGAACTGCCTGCACCTTGCCGTCTTCGCCGTTCTGCTCCTTATATACCTTGAGTACATGCTTCAGAATGTCACTGTCTGGGTTTGGATTCCAACCGCCATAGCTGCCGCTGAATTCCACCTTCATGCCTGCCATAGAGAAGCAGCTCTCAAACATGGTGGCGATGTAAGCCTTGTAACCTTCGTGTGATGAACGGGCGAGAATCTTGATGGCAGCCTTTCCTTCGCCAATCTCTACGATGGCAAGGTTGGATGAGGTTTCTACGATTTCTGGCATAGATGGAGCCATGCGCAGTACGCCGTCGTGGCAAGCATAGATGGCATCTACGAGATTGTCCTGTATCTCCTGTGGTACTTCCATCTTAGGAGTCTCTACGTTCTCTGTGAAGAATTCTATCTTCTCGATGTTCTCGATGCCCTTGAATTCATCCTGGAGCTCTTCCTTCCAGTCTGCTACCAAGTCCTGGAGTGCCTCTACGTTCTCCTTTGGCAAGGTGAGTACAACCTCTGCCTCGAATGGGATGGCATTGCGCATATTACCTCCGTTCCAGGAAGCAAGACGAGCGTCGAGTTCGGCAATGGCTTCACGTACGAAACGAACCATGCATTTGTTGGCGTTGGCACGACCTTCGCAGATTTCGATACCAGAGTGACCGCCCTTCAAGCCCTTCAAGGTTACCTTGACAGCAGCATCTTCCTGGTCGGTTTCTACTTCCTTGTAGTCGAGGGTTGCAGTAATATCAATACCACCTGCACTACCGATGACGAATTCACCCCAAACCTCAGTATCGAGATTGAGCAGGATGTCGCCGTTCAGTTCACCTTCAGGGAGTTCGTTGGCACCAAACATACCAGTCTCTTCATCGCGTGTGATGAGACCCTCTACCGGGCCGTGCTGCAAGTCTTTTGCCTCCATGACAGCCATGATAGTAGCCACGCCCAGACCGTCGTCGCTACCGAGGGTAGTACGGTTGGCATGAACCCAGTCGCCATCGATGATCGTCTCGATAGGATCGGTTTCAAAATTGTGCTTGCTATCTTTCGCTTTCTGAGGCACCATATCCATGTGCGCCTGCAGGATAACGCCCTTGCGGTTCTCCATACCAGGAGTAGCAGGTTTGCGCATCACGATGTTGCCTGCAGGATCCTGAAAAGCCTCTACACCAGCTTCCTTTGCCCAGTTGAGCAAGTAAGCCTGAATTTTCTCCAAATGTCCTGATGGACGTGGAACTTGTGTCAATTTGTCGAAGTTACGCCAGATTTCTACTGGGTTCAGATTCTTAATTTCAGCCATAATACTTTATTTAATTAGAAATACTTTTTTTAATGAGAAATTAGAAATGAGAAATGGTTTTTAAATCTTTCTCATTTTCTTATCCGTGAACGAGAGCGAGATCCATGCATAGATGCCCAGCAGGATGACGAGCAGGGTCTGGATGGAGTGGACAATCAGCACGAAGAACAAGGCATCGTTTGATGAAATGCCATAGAGAATGAGCATCGTCTTCACGGCAAAATGCCAAGGGCCTGCTCCGTTCGGGGTAGGCACAACAACGGCGATACTGCCGATGATGAAAGTTACCAGTCCGCACATCACGCTGAGATGACTCGTTGCCTCAAAGCATTGGAAGGTGAGGAAATAGTGCAGGAAATAGCAGAGCCAGATGCCCAGGGTGAAACCGATGAAAAGCGGTACGTTCCTGACGTCCTTGAGCGATGCAACTCCCTGCCAGAGTCCCTGAAGAGTGGCTTTCACCTTATTATATATAGAAAGTTTCTTGAGCAGGAAATGCAACAGGATGAGGATGGCTATGCCGCAAATGGTAGTAACGATGTATCCCGTGGCAGTAAACTGGTGCAGAATGCTTTCCATGCTGGTGCCTGTCTTGTCGAAGAAATTGAGGAACACCGATATCTGCAGGAGGAAAACGCAGCCGGCAATGAGCAAAACCACCAGAGAGTCGATGATGCGCTCAGTCACCACGGTGCCCAAGGACTTGGGG
>CAMBBY010000030.1 GCA_945863825.1 uncultured Prevotella sp.
CATCACCGTTCGGCATGAGGCGTGACCCGATGAACAGAGCCAGGTATCGATACCACTCTGGCGTTGATCTTCGTGCTCGCTACGAAAATGTCTATTCTATGCTGCCAGGGACTGTGTCTGCTGCAGGCTTCTCGAAGACCGGTGGCAACTATGTCACGGTGAATCACGGGGTATGCTCGTGCTCCTATCTGCATCTATCAAAGATAAGGGTAAAAGTTGGAGACCATGTGAGTG
Source organism: uncultured Prevotella sp. (assembly GCA_945863825.1). Taxonomy (GTDB): domain Bacteria; phylum Bacteroidota; class Bacteroidia; order Bacteroidales; family Bacteroidaceae; genus Prevotella. The sequence continues at coordinate 235 of CAMBBY010000030.1, forward strand.
CAGGGCAGAACATCGCTGTATCTGGTAATACTGGTTCTCGCACAACCGGACCACATCTGCATCTGTCTGTGCGACTCAATACTCCAGAGCGCAAGTACTTCAACCCGATGCTGATCCTTGGCTTCGTCAGTGAACAACTCCTCGAATACGAACATCTAAAATAATACGACTATGGGACCGATTATCATTCTCCTCGTCATCATCTATCTCTGTTCTCGAAAATCTGACAAGAGCAAGAAACGTCATCGCCACTACTCAGGCAAGTCTGCCTGGGAACGAGAGTGTGATGATGGAGCAAAGTTCTTTGGGTGGTAACCTGCTCTACAGATGTTGACAGTTCTTACGATACTGATTTTTGATTCACAAGCCTGTCAAATCTGCTCGGAAACTCTAATTTTTTATAAAAAGTCGAAATTTACAGCTATCATTACCTTATAATTGAAGAAAATATTGTAATTTTGCACCGTGATAGTGCAGAATATCACATATTCGCGCACTCATGCAGTGCATCTATCGACGTACAATAAACATCATATTCAATTATGCAACGACTGATAGCAAACTATAGAAGGCTTTTGAAGCTGACAGAAAGTACTTTCCACCGGTACATATATGACAAGGTGAACTGGAATGGTCGCCTTGTAGGAATTGTTGGCGCAAGAGGTGTTGGTAAAACAACCATGATATTGCAACACATCAAAGAGGAGATGGATGTAAATAAATGTCTGTATGTGAATGCAGAAGATTTTTATTTCTCCTCTCATAAACTGGTAGAACTTGCTGACGAGTTTTGCAAAATGGGCGGTGAGTATCTATGTATTGATGAAGTTCATAGGTACGATGGATGGTCACAAGAATTGAAATTAATCTACGACTATCATCCAGAACTAAAAGTAGTTTTCTCTGGTTCCTCGATTCTTGACATCAACAAAGGTGTAAAAGCAGACTTATCACGTAGAGCCGTTAAATACACAATGTATGGACTTTCGTTTCGGGAATACTTGGAACTTTTTGAAGGTATCAAGAGTAAGACATACACATTAGAGGAAGTCCTTGACCATAAAGTAGAAATGGAGTCCAACTTCCGACCTCTGATGTATTTCCGCAAATACATTGAGAAAGGATATTATCCCTTTGCCTTAGAAGACAATTACGAAGATAAGCTTATGGGAATAGTAACCAAGACGTTGGAAACGGACATACCTGAGTACGCCAACATGAATGTTTCTACAGGGCGTAAACTGAAACGTCTGATGGCAGTAATAGCTGAGAGTGTACCTTTCAAGCCTAATATGGTAACTTTGGCAGACGTACTGAGTGTATCACGAAACAATGTTGCAGACTATCTGCTTTATATCGAAGAAGCAGGACTTATCACACAGCTTCGCGATCAAACAGGTGGTGTGCGTTCGTTGGGAAAGGTGGACAAAGTATATCTGGAGAATACTAACCTCATTTATGTTTTGGCAAAGACAGACAAAGCAGAAATTGGTAATGTTAGAGAGACATTCTTCATGAATCAATTGCGAGTTGTTAATGACCCTATAACATCTGATGTTTCAGACTTCTGCGTTGATGACTACACTTTTGAGGTTGGCGGACGAAACAAGAAGCAAAAACAAATACGTGGTATAGAGAAAGCTTTTGTCGTCAAGGATGATATTGAGTATGGTGCGCTGAATGTTATTCCTCTTTGGATGTTCGGAATGCTTTATTAGCTATTGATCTATTATGGCTAAGAACGAAGAGAATTGGCTCGCCAAATATACTGCCCTTCGGGAACATGTAGAGGCCCATGGTCACCTAACGGAACGCCATTCGCAACTCAACCACTGGTGGAAATATCAGAAGAAGAAACGAAAGGAAGGTAAGCTCTCGAAAGAGCAATGCCAACTGTTAGACGAGTTGTTTTCGCTTAGGTCTAACGAGCACACAGGAGGTCGCAGAAAGAAGAATCCCGAAACGGAATGAACGCAAAATGCCCCGCTACAGGCTGAAAACTCAACCGGTAACGGGGCATTGCTTTGCTATGACTTTTGATGACTGCTTATTGAACTCCTGTATCTCTGCGATCATGGATTTCACTTCGGCGTTAATGCGAAGGAAGTTTGAATATAAGATGCGTTCCTTGGCTTCTTCTGACTCGAAATGATAGAACTCTGGGAGTTTGTAGTTCGCATAATCCTTCTCCTCCTTGGCGATCTCTGCCATATCGAAGTCAGTCTTGGCATAGAATTTACTCGTCTGAAACTCCTCTGAATCCTGTATATCCATCTTTCCACCGCGTCCTGTCTTTGTCTTCACAAAGTCACGAGCCGTCTGGCCACAGATCCAACCTGTAGGCATGTCGGCAATCTTACTGCCAGGAACAAGGCTATCCATGTTCTCATTAAGATTGATGGAGGTTCGGTCTCGGTCGATGGTCACACCCTTCTTTAGCTGTACCACCTTGCCGAAGATGTCATTCGATAGCCATTCGAGGGTTTCCTTGGCACGAGCAGAACCACTCACCACATTACCTACGGTAGTGATTACCTTCTGCATACCGACCTTGCCATAGTCAGATTCCAGCTGTGGAAGTTCCTGAAAACCCAATGCCACACTCACCATATTGCTTCGAGCAGTACCGATAAGACGGTCAATCTTATGGAAGTACAAGGTAGGCAACTCATCGACGATGATGCTTGACAGGTACATTCTGTCCCTGACCTGTATTGACACGAGTGACAAGACGATTCAGAATAAGGGCATTCAACGCACCAATGATACTCTCCATCTCCGGATCGTTGGCAATCAGCAGATAGCTTGGATGCTCTCTGTCGCTGACCTTCAAGTCGAAGTCATCACCTTCTTTGCTGAATATCCAATAGGATTCTTTTGTCGCCAATCGGGATGTAAACACGCGAAGCGTGCCAATCATACCTTCCAACTGCTCCATGGCATTGTTCTCTTATGCCGTACGGAAAGGACCAAGCAAAGGCGCAACCTCCGTATCGGTCATCAAAACCTCAAAGATAGTGTCGTAACTCTCATTGAGGAATGACAAAATGTGAGGCATGTCGCTGTACTTACCCAACCAATAGGCAGGTTTAGTGATATTGCCTGCAGCATCACGTACAACGCCAGTCGGCTTGATCATGCCGGTCTCTGGATCAATGGTCTTATCGTAATTCATTTCGTTGCCATCCTTATCGTATGGTCGCTTCTCGTAGTTACAGAAGAAGTAGATGCAAGCTGCAAGGAAGTTGACAGCTGATGCCTGGAAGAACTGGTCGCTACCGCCACCACCTTCCTTCTTTCCCTTTTGTAAGGATTCAAGCAAGGTCTCAGCCGTCTCACTTGCTGCAGCAAGGTTGCCAATGTACTTCAACTGGATAGGATTCACCCTTCGGCTGTATTCCACTTTCACGAAGTTGATCATATTGAACTGGCAATCCTTAGGAGTCTTGCCAGCCTTCTTATTGATGCTATAGTGGTAATACAATTTCTGCGCAAGTGTCGGGAACTTATAGTCATAGACAACCATAGAGAAACCCTTTGCTGCGTGCTGACGGATGAATGGCTCAATGATGGAAAAGGTCTTACCAGAGCCTGGTATTCCTACCACCCAGGTGCCTCGGAACGGGTTCACGATGTTCACCCATCCTTTGCGGAATTTGCCCTTGTAATAGTACCTCATAGGGATGTTCACGCTGTACTGGTTCTCCACCTTTTGCTCCATCTGCTCGAAGCTTTCGTTCTCGAAATTGAAACGGTCTTTGAGTAGACCATCCTTCAGGTACTTGGAGATGTTGTCAAGAGCAATATGCACAAGAACCGTGCCAACTACAGACATCACCATGTAAACCCATGTGCTGCTGTAGAGGGTGAAGAACCTCGGTGCCCAATTCTGTTTGAACACCCACACGGAAAGAAACATGAGTATCATGCCGAAGGAGATGGGATATATGACCATCTTCCTCGCATTGAACTCAAGATTCTTTTTGTTTCGTGTGCCTATACAGGTGACGCAAATCATCAGGAGTGTCATCACTTTGCTATGAAGGAGGTGACCATCCTGATAAACGTCCATTACTTTGATGCGGTCATGAATATCTACAAGTATGCCTCCCCAAAGATCGAGTGTCTCTGGGTTCAAGGCATACTCGAAGAACTCCATAACGAGCGAGATGTAGATGAATGCCCTGAAAACCTTATACAAGGTCTGTAGGTCCTTGCTTTCTTCCATTACTGCTGCTCCGCTTTGTTAAGTCTGATCTTCATGATAGGACGTGTGGCATACTCCTGATGCTTGTCGGCACTCTCAAACCTGCCAGAGTACAGGCTGAAGCACCATGCTCTGTCGGTCTGCTGTCCTTTACATTCGGTAGAAGTCCAGTACCAACATGACTTGTCGGTAATAGGCAAGGTATCGCCACCGCATTGGGCGAGGACTTTATTGACCATCATACTGGCGTAACAAAGCTTATACATTTCTGCCACAGAGGGGATAAAATACCTTGGCAGTACATTCTGGGCGATTGGAGATGCTGTCTGACCATATCTCAGAAGGGTGGTATTGCTTTCGCCATCCATTGCTCCATAGTCTGCTGATGTTCCCTGAGCAGTATAGAGCGTATCGGGATCGCTGAAGGCAGACTTATAACAGTCCTTCAAGGTAACAGCGTATGCATAGGCATCCGTTTCTCCTGTCTTATCGACATAGAAGAGGACAGCCTCTGACTGTTTTCCCTCTTTCTGACATTTCTCGAATGGCAGCACATCGCCATTGGTGGTATAGACCATTCCGGGCTGCCATGAGTGCCATGAGAGGTCTTCTATCTCGTGCTGGTCGCATGATGTAAAGGTGATGGCAGAGAGCGCAATGGCTACTACCGCCAACATTCCTTTCTTGATTGTATAACTTGTATTGCTCATCTTATTCGTTTTACTTGTATTCTTTGACTTTCTATTGTTACTCGTATTCTCGTTACCTCTTGCCAACAGGGAATTTTACTCCTATGGACACGCCTGTACGGAACAGGTCAAGTCCATTGATAGAAAGGTCGGTCTTGGCTTGGACATAAAGCTTGATGCCATGGTGCAGCACAAAATTATGCTCATAACCTGCATTTACCCAACCCATAAACTCATGGGTATCGCTACCAGCACTTCCTCCTATACGCAAGGCACCATAGTTGTTCTTGCCTCGGAACACACATAGCTTATAGGCTACACCTACGCCCCATGTACGATAGTTCTTCCAGAAGGAATCATTTGTGATGTGACCGGCATTTGTGTCTTTGTCGTACTTCACATAGCCATTGATGAAATACTCCCAGGCATTGTGGTTCTTGGTTTCATGCTCAACGGATAGTGTCGCATCAAAACCTCTCTCGTAGAGTGCGCCAACTCCTAATCCGATACGGTTGCTGTATGTTTGGGCACTTGCTACTGCTGTCATACTTGCCAGGCAGATGGCAAGCATCATTCTTTTGATTATTGCGTTCATACGGCTCGTTCGTTTTACTCCTCATAAAGGATCGTTTTATGGAATGAATCAGCATTCAGCACATCCTCATACTCTACGGAGAGGAATATGGTTCTGCCGCTAATCTGCTTTTCGCTCAGTTCGATGGTCAGGATCTTATCATTCGGGAAGGTCATCTTCTTGATGACAATGACATTGCGATAACCATAGCGGAATGACTTTACTGGATCAAGGACGAGTTCAGGCGTGAGTTCTATGGTCTGAACGGTTGTTGCCTTGCTGGTCTTCTTGTCCTGAAGCTTCACTCTGAGCTGGTCGATGTCAAACTTGATGTTGGTACGGTTATCTACAGAGAAGTCAAGGAAAAAGTATTCGCCTACGCTATAGATATTGTTCAGACGCATGGTCATCCTGTGCATTCTCGTTGAGACATTGCGATAGCGTGCAGGTGAAGTCCAGATTTCTCGTGCGTACTTGACCATGTCGGCTGTGGACATGCTGACTGCAGGATTGTTATAGGGAATACGTTCATCCAATGCTATTGCCTTATCGGTAACGGCTTCGTCCAGATGGCTCGTATAGATTAGGGCGTACTGACTGCGGTAGCGTTCAGTTACGATAGTTACTACAGCAAGGATGTCACCATCCTTGTTGGTTTCCATTCCTTCCTTAGGCTTCAGTCGGATGGTGTTGTTGATGGGCTGGTCACCCACCACCTTGTCGGTACTAATATCGACAAAGCGGACGGGCTCACTGGCAGTGATGAGTGTGGTTACATTCTCATTGACGGTCAGCAGTTGCATTTCGTCTGTAGTTCTCTGCGCTGATGCAGTCATGACCGATAGTGTGCATACAAAGGCTGCACATGCCTTACGAAAATTTCTCATATCTTTATTCTTTTGTTGTTAATCTCCTATGGCAGAAAGCCAAATGTAGCTTCCCTTGAATCCACTTTTTATCGTTAATCTCCAAAACTCACCTAACTTGGGTTGTGTACTCCAATCTATATCTCCTTGACGAGGAGAATATCTTGTTCTATCTTCCTCTTCGTAAGGTAATGCAAGGAGGCTTATGGTCATATCCGTATCAAAGATCCTGAACGAGCATTTAAGCACCTTCGTGCCTGCTGCATCGTACCATTCTCTTGAAACAAACTGTCCAATGACCATAGCGTCCACAATCCAGGGTGTATGGTTTTCCCAAGCCTTGAAGAAAGTCTGATTGTCAGGGGATAATGATGCTGTCAAATACATTTTCTCTATCTGTTGTTACGGTTCTTCTCCTTTGAATTGATCAGATAGACCTGTGTGCCATACTTCACCTTGACCTTGTTCTTCCTGATGTTCTTGGAAATGGCATTGGTGGTCTTCTGATAAGCGTTCTGAATGGCTTGCATTCCCCATCGTCCGAATGACGACCCACTGCTTGAACCATCATTGAGGTTCATGCTCTGACTCATGGCTCCACTGGCAATGTCCTGGGAGGTTTCTCTGAATGAGCTTCTTGGCACATACAGACCTTCCAATCCGTCAGTGTCATAGAGGGAAAGATTTACCTTGATGAGTTCATCATTATATAGTATACTCTTGACAGTTCCTTTGACACGTTGCTGACTGAAACCGCTCATCGTGCAATAAAGGTAGCTTCCTGCCTGTATGGTTCGCTCACCAATGTCAATGTCATCGAGCAGTCGAAGTCGTACTCTGCTACCATCCACAGCCTTGATGTCTTCATCGACAATTGCCTTGATGAGTTTATGTTCTGGCTCGTTGGTGGTAATGGTATTGAAGTACTCTGATGTTTCCTTCTGCTTCTTTACAACCTCTTCTGCCTTGGCTTCCTCGGCGATTTCGGTTACAGCATTCTCATTCGTAGTGACATTGGCTTCTATCTCCTCGTCTTTGATGTTTGCTTCAATGCTCTGTCGTGCCTTTGTTCCTGCATTGGCTGATGCATCTTCAAAGTCATTCATAGCACCATTGGCTTGACGGAGTCCTTCCTGACGTGCCTCGGCAAGGGCTTTGCGAAGATTCTCCAGTGTCTGCTCTTCTTCCTCTGTATTACCTCGGCTTCGGTCATTGCCCAGAGGATTATCCTTCTCCTGCTGGTCTTTGATCTGTTGCTGAATCTGTCGTAGTCGTTCAAGAGAGGCTTGGGCCTCGCTACTGCTCTGATCCATGGCTGCCAACTCTGCATCGCTATACTGTGACTCATAGCTTTCCTTGGTGTCTTCTGCCGTTCGTTCGATGTTCTCTACAGCTGACTTGTCTTTAATCTTACCGAAGTCATTGAGCATGTTCGAGTACTTATCTCCAATGCCATCACCCTTAATATGGGCTTCAGGCAGTTTGTCTTTATAGTATTCCGTGGTTTCAAGTTTCGAGTTATCGACATCTGCCTTCTCCGTATTGAAGAGTCTGATGACGAAATAACCACAGAAGAGCAAAGGGATGTATATGACAAGGGGTATCATATACTTCGGTTGCCGAAAGTTAATCTTTTCTGTAAGCTTCATATTCTTCTATTCTTTGGGGTGTTTGACTTTTCTTGATGGGTGAATCAATATATTGGTTCTCTTTCTGATGATGGCGTTCCATAATCAGTTCCTGTTCCTGTCGCTCTATGGCTGAAGCAGGATGGTGCTGATACTGGACTGCCGTGCACATTCTGTACAAATTGAGACTGACACTGAACAGTACAAATCCGAAGACTAATGCCTGTCTCTTATACACATCTGACGCTGCCGACGATACTCCTTGTG
>CAMBBY010000031.1 GCA_945863825.1 uncultured Prevotella sp.
GATTCGCCTTAGTCTCGTGGGCTCGGAGATGTGTATAAGAGACAGGGCGAAGGCTGAGCGACAAGCTAACTTGACGGCATCTCCTAAGGCTACACCTAAGACCAAGGTGAAATTCATGGTAGGTATGGATGTGGAGAAAGGCATCAAGACAGCAAAGGCTAAGAAGAAAAACTTGATGGTTTTCTTCACGGATGGTGACTACAAGTCGGAGTATGTGGAGAAATATTCCTTCAACGATGCTGGCATAGCTGATTATCTCAACAAGAACTTCCTTTGTATGTTTGTGGATGTCAAGAGCAAGCAAGGCGATGCTGTAGTGACAAAATACGAGATCGCAGAGTCGTTCCCAGGCTTCTTACTCTTCAATAGCAAGGGAGAGAACAAAGGCTATGCAGGTGGAGCCTTGCGCACCGCAGATATGATGAAGGAAAATTTTGATATGTATCTCAACTATGTTCCCAACAAATAGGTTGTGGAAATAGTTGGATAATAAGGATATCATTAGTCATTCGATTATACAATAATATCATTTGAAAAATAGAAAACTAAATAATAATGTTATGAGAGATTTTAAGTCAAGAGTAACCACATTGGCGTTGCTTTCGTCATTTATCTCTCCTCTCTCTCTCGTTTATAGTCGGGCAGCAGTGGTTGGTAACAGACCGCTGCTTGCCAATGACTGGGTAGGGGAGCAGATGGCGAAGATAAAGGAGCAAACATCATTGGTGGATGCGTTTAGGAGAGTAGAAAAACTCACAGGTTACAGAATCATGTATTCCTATGATGATGTGAAGAATTACAAGGCTCAGTCGATGCCTTCTTCTAAAAATATCCATAAGGCTTTATCGCAAGTTTTAGGCAATCTTCCTTTGGATTTTACCATCAATGAAAAGTTTGTTTCCATATCAAAGAAGATTCCTCAGGTTTCCAATATTTCGTTGTCTTCCGATGTAAAGGAGGGAAAGACTGTCGTGTTGCAAGGAATGGTTGTCGATGAGAATGGCGTACCTTTGCCAGGTGTGACCGTGCAGGCTGGAAAGAATAGCAAGATTGCTACGGTGACCAATACCGATGGTACCTTTGTGCTCCAGTTGAACAGAGGACGTGCCGTGAATGTAGATTTCTCTTATATCGGTATGAAATCGGAACATTATATGTTTAAATGTCTGGAGGATTTCCGCAATCTGGTCATCAAGTTGAAGGACGATGAATCTTCCTTGAAGGAGGTTGTCGTTACGGGTATCTTCCGTAAGGCAAAGGAGAGCTATACGGGTTCGGTGGCGACGATTGGCAAGGAGCAGTTGCAACAATATCGGGGTCAGAACTTGCTCCAAACCTTGAAGAACGCTGATGCCAGCATTAATTTCTCAATTGACAATTTGAATGGTAGTAATCCAAATAAGTTGCCTAACATCAATATTCGTGGTAACTCGTCATTGCCTATGAGCGTGGAGGAATTCAATGCAGGACAGGAGAGTAATCCTAATACTCCTCTTGTTATCATGGATGGCTTCGAGATTTCCCTCACCAAGTTGATGGATTATAATGATGAGGAAATAGAGAGCATCAACATCCTCAAGGATGCTGCTGCCACTGCCATCTATGGGTCTCGTGGAGCTAATGGTGTGATTGTGGTTGTTACCAAGCGTCCTGAGCCAGGCAAGTTGAGAGTGAATGTGGAGGCGGGTATTCAAATGGAAGTACCTGACTTGTCAAGCTATCATCTGCTCAACGCTGCCGACAAGTTGGAACTGGAGCGTAAGGCAGGATTGTATAGCGAGGCTTGGTCCATGGACAATCAGAAAGAGTTTTTGTATAAGGAAGCTTATCAAAAACGTTTGCGTGACGTGCTCAATGGTGTCGATACCGATTGGCTTTCCAAGCCACTTCGAACGGGTGTTGGCCAGCGTTATAATCTTCGTGTGGAAGGTGGTAGCGAGGAATTCCGCTGGGCAGCAGATGCGCAATATAATGATGTGGAAGGTGCCATGAAGGGCTCTAAGCGTCGTACCTTCAATGGCGGTATCACCTTGTTGTATACTTACAAGAATCTGACGTTCCGCAACTATACTTCTGTCGGTATCAACGGTAGTCAGGAAAGTCCATACGGAACGTTTAGCAAATACGTGCAGCAACAGCCTTATAACGCTCCATACGATGCCAATGGAAATTTGCGCAAAACATTCGATGGATTTTGGGCTTGGGGTGGAACCGTGGAAAACCCTCTTTATAATGCTTCACTTAACTCTTTTGATAAGAGTAGCTATCAGGAGTTGACAAACAACTTTTCTGTCGATTGGTCGATACTTCCTGAGTTGACGCTTCGTGGTCAGTTGGGTATTTCCAAAAATGACTCTGAGACAAATTATTTTTTGTCTCCAGAAGATACTTATTTCAGCAATACTGACACGGGCAAGGAGTATCAGACCAGCGAGGGCTTCTTGCGTCGGGGTATTTATCGTTATGGCAATGGAAAACGTACATCTTTGAGTGCGGACGTAACCTTGTCATACAATAAGGTGTTCAAGGAAGTTCACTCGCTTTATGCTGGTCTCAACTGGAGTTTGTTGCAGACTAATTATGATTATTTCAAGGTTGCTCTTGAAGGTTTCTCCAACGAGGCTTTAAACAATATTGCCAATGCACGTCAGTATAAGGCTGATGAGTTGCCAAGTGGTACTAATACCAAGACACGGCAGTTTGGTGTGACCGCCAATGTCAACTATACTTATAATACTAAGTATTACGTGGACTTCTCTTATCGTATTGATGGTAATTCTTCTTATGGTAGTGATAAGAAGTATTCTCCTTTTTGGAGCGCAGGTATAGGTTGGAACCTTCACAACGAGAAATTCCTTAAGGGAAACTCTGTCGTTAATATGCTTCGCCTGAAGGCTTCATACGGTGAGACGGGTGCCGCTTCAGGTGCCTTGGAGACAGATGCCTATACTTATTATAAGTATGTGAGTGACAACCGTTATATGAACTGGATGGGAGCGCAGTTGGGTGGCTTCGGAAATCCAAACCTGACTTGGCAGACTACTAAGGAGATGAACATTGGTACAGAGTTCGGATTGTTGGATAATCGCATCAAGGGTTCTTTTGATGTCTATACCAAGAAGACCAACAACCTTTTGTCTTCCATGGACCTTCCTCTCTCCATGGGCTTTTCTTCTTATCGTGCCAACATAGGTGAGGTGAAGAACGTTGGTTGGGAGGCTGCCTTGCAAGGATATATCATCCGTGACGCCAAGCGCAAAATAAATTGGTTGGTAGGTGCCCAACTTGTCTATAATAAGAATGAGATAACCCATCTGTCACAAGCCATCAAGGATCAGACGGAGGCTTACATGAATAGTGATGCCGATGATGATGATGCTTCTGGCATCCAGAACCTCTTCTATGAGGGAAGACCACAGAATGCTATCTATGCAGTTCGTTCTTTGGGTATCGACCCAAGTACTGGTAAGGAAATCTTTCTCGATAAGAATGGTAATATTACGGATACTTGGAAGGCGCAGGACAAGGTGTATTGTGGAAGTGCAGATCCTAAGTACCGTGGCAATTTGAATACAATGTTCCAGTGGGGAGATTTTACCTTCAATGCTTCTTTTGGCTATTATTGGGGAGGTAAAGTTTACAACTCTACTTTGCGTGACCGTGTGGAAATCGGATTGTATGCTATTCAAAACCAAAATGTGGATGAACGTGTGTTGAGTAGTCGCTGGTATCAGGCTGGTGATGTCGTGTTCTTCCCAAAGTTGTCCAACTACACATCAAAGGCGACTTCCAGATATGTCATGGACAACAATGTGTTGGAGTTGCAGTCCATCAGTTTGCAATATAAGTTGAAGTGCGAGTACTTACAGAGATGTTTTAAACTCAATAGCTTGATAGTAGGAGTTAACATCAACGACTTGGCTCACTGGGGTACAGTCAAGATGGAGCGTGGTACGAGCTATCCATATGCACGTAATATTCAGGCAAGTGTGAAATTGCTGTTTTAAATCTATAAAATAAGAATATAATGATGAAAAAATATATAGCAATCTTGTTTACCGCCCTCGCTCTCACAACATCTTGTGATGATTGGTTGGATGTGCGAGGTGAGAACATTCAAAAGGAGAAAAATCAATTTGAGTCTTATCATGGATTCCGTGATGCCTTGACGGGATGTTATATGGAAATGGCAAATACAGACGCATATGGTCAGCGTCTGACGATGACCAATATTGAGGATTTGGCAAACTTATGGTATATAAAGGATATAGACGAGGATAGTGACCCTACACGTTATTATCTTTATCACCATCTGTATGACAAGGACAATGTGCGTCCTGCCATCAAGGCTATTTATGGCAAGTTGTTCAATGTGATTTCCTCTGCCAACGTGTTGCTCAAGAACTTGGAGAAACGCGGAGAGAACATTGGCAATGAGACGAAGCGTGCCGTTATCACGGGTGAGGCGTATGCTATTCGTGCTTATTGCCAGTTTGATGTGCTCCGTTTGTTTGGTCAGATACCTCAAGGTGCGACTAAGCAAGTGTCGTTGCCTTATTCTTATACAACGAGCATTGATGAGATGCCTCAATATTATGCTTTCGCAGATTATGTAAGCAATTTGAAGAAGGATATCCTGAAGGCTGAGGCATCGCTGAAGGATAACGATCCTATTTTCAGTCAGACTTACTCGCAGCTCAACTATGCTACAGATGCAGAGGATGATTACATGTGTTTCCGTCAATCTCGACTCAATTATTGGGCGGTTCGTGCCCTTCATGCTCGTATGGCTCTTTACTTGGGCGAAACGCAGGAAGCTCACGATATTGCAATGGAGATTATCAATGCCAAAGGGGCGGATGGCGAACCTTTGATGGCTTTGAGTGGTGCTTCTGATTTGACGAAAGGTTACAATGCCTTGCCTTCGGAGTGCTTGTTCTATCTCAGCAAGTATGACATAAACTCCTATGCCAACAAGGTTCTTATCGGTGGTTTGACAATACAGGCACGTGAGGAGGAGTCTTACATCTCAAACCAGATGTTGTCTGATTTGTATGCTTCCGTCCCAGGTAGCACTGCATCTCACAATCGTTACTTGAATTGGTGGAATCGCCAGACCAAGAATCCTTTAGGTCAGGTTTGTCCTTCTATCAAGAAGTATTGGTATGATGAGTCCAAGGCTGAGAATGGGTATTTGACGACCAAGTATCAGATTATTCCTATGCTTCGTATGTCAGAGGTTTACCTTATCGCCATGGAGACAAGCAAATCATTGGAAGAGATTCGATCTTTGTACGCCACTTATATGGCCGCTTGTCAATATACGCTTTATCAACCTTTCGAGACGGTGGCGGCTGCTCACGAGGAAATGATTAATGAGTATCGCCGTGAGTTGTTTGCGGAGGGACAGATGTTCTATGTTTACAAACGAACTGCTGCCAAGAAAATGAAGTGGAATGACGATGACGTAATGACAGAGGATAGCTATATTCTTCCTTTGCCTTCTACTGAGTATGATAGTAACAAGTGATCTTTATTAAAATGAAATAACGATGAAAAGATTTATATTTTATATACTGGCATGGGTAGGCGTACTGTCATTGGCATCCTGCGAGAAAGATTTGCCTGTTTATAGTGACTCCACGAGCCGATTGAATTTTTACTATGATATTTCTTCAACGAAAAATTTTAGGCCGGAATTGGCTCGTAGTTCCTATTCTTTTGTCTATGGACCAGAAACGGCTGTGGACGATACCCTATGGTTTGAAGTGGAGACCATGGGATTTATAGCTGATAAGGATAGACCTATCTCTTTGGAGCAAGTGCAGGTGGATGGGGCCAACAATGCTGTGGCAGATAAGCACTATCAGTCTTTCAGCACCCCTTCTTTACAGAAATATTATGTTGTGCCAGCAGGTAAGGCCCGTACGAAGATTCCTGTGGTGTTGTTACGTGATGCTTCTTTGAAAACAGAGAATGTCGTCTTGAAGTTCGCCATTAAGCCCAATGAGTATTTCGCCAATGGATATGACCCATATTGTGAGCGTACGATAGAGTTTACTGACCAGCTGTCTGAGCCGTCTATGTGGAACTACAACTATGGTGACGATGAATGGCCATGGGGATTTTGGAACTACTTTGGTACCTATGGTGTCGTCAAGCACAAGTTCCTTATCGAACAAACTGGCGAGAAGTGGGATGACGAGTACATCAAGTCGCTGATGGATGGTGACTCCAGTTACCTCACTTACTTGACTCAAAAGTTGACACAGCGGTTGGAGGAAGTGAACGCCGAGCGTGAGGCAAAGGGCGAAGGTCCGCTTTGCGAGGCTGATGGTACTCCAGTTACCTTTGTGTCGGAAGACGATTATTAATACATGATGTTTTAATTTGATAAAGCAATACTGATGATGAAAAAAATCATATATCAAGCATTAGCGTTGGCAATGACGCTCTCTCTGTCATCTTGTTTTAGTGATGACAGTTCCCTGAGCGGTAATGATGTCGGCGACATTATCATTTCCGGGATTTCCGATAGCTATTCTCAGGTGGCTTATATGGGCGAGACCCTCGATATTACACCAACAGTCGAGAGTCAGGAGGATGTTACTTATTCTTGGTTGTTGTTGAACTCTACCACAGGTTCTAAAGATAAAGATGGAAATGAAATACAGCCTGAGGTGATAGGGCATGAGAAAGACTTGCACTATGAGGTCAACTTGTCTCCTGGTACCTATCAAGTGCGCTTGGTAGCACAGGGAAAGTCGGGCTATACTGTCTACAAGAGGACTTCCTTGACGGTGCGTACCACTTTCTCGCAAGGATTCTATGTCTTGAAGGAAACGACGGATGGAAATTCCGATGTGGATTTGATTACGAAGGATGGAAAGACGGGCTATAACATTATTGCCTCCATGGATGGTGAGGCCTTGCATGGAAAGCCTCTCTCTATGGGCGCTCAGTATAATGCCTACTACGTCAACCCTGACAATGACCAGATGGAAGTTGCCAATATGTTGTATGTGACGACTGAGAGTGGTGATTTTAGGGTGAAGCGTACGACCGACTTCAAAACTGCTTTTTCCAGAAACAATGTAATGTATGGAACTATGGAGAATTCAGAGTTTCCTTACGCCTTCTTCAATGGCAGTATATTCAATTGCATGTTGACCAACCATGGATTTTATGAATCGAAAATGCCAATTTCTAATAGCAATCCTTCTACTGGTCAGTATGGTATGCCTGTGAGTGAATGCGGTGGTAGCCGTTATTTCTTTACAGATATTGATTCGTATGGTGGTGGTGTCTTGTGGGATGCCCAAAACCATAACTTGCTGGCATACGGCTACGGCTTGGATGTCTCTCCTTTGCTTTATGAGAACATGACTGGCAGTGAAGAAACGCAAAATTTGGCCAATTATGAGTGTTTGGGCTGTGGCTATAACCGCTTGCCAAGTGGAGCGACGGGTGTAGTCATCATGCGTGACAATGCAACAGCAAAGCGATACATTTATCTCACGGAGGGTTCGTTTCAAAGTATCACGCTAACTGCTCGCAAACCACTTCGCGAGGGGTCTCATGCCGCCAATGCTTCCTATTATGGCATCAATGGTGTCACGGCCTCTTATCTATATTGTGTGGATGCAGGACGTTTGTATGCCATGAACTTTAAGGATGATGACATGGAAGAGATAGAAGTGAAGCCTGAAGGTATCCCGGCTGGCGAGACTATCAACTTTGTGGCTAACCAGTTCTGGAATCCAGCCTTGAGTGGTGGTACTCCATTCGATTACTTGATTGTGGGAACCCAGAAAGGGAACACCTATAAACTCTACTTCTATGACACCAATGGCGGTGCTCCTGTAGGCAAGCCATTGATGACCATGGAAGGAACAGGCAAGGTGAAGTGCGTGAGATTCATAAACACCAATTACAGTAGCTATGACATGCAATTTGGTTATTTGACATACAACAACAACGATTAGTTGGTAATTCTCTCTCATTTAAAATAGGTATCTATGGAGAAGGCTTGCGGAAGTTCCCTTATAGGAGGACGTTTCTGCAAGCCTTCTTTTCTTCTTTCTTGTCAGAGATGTTACAATCCTGTTACAACTTGAAATATCTGTCGCAAATATTTCGGAATCAGCGGAAATCTTATTAAATTTGCAAACGAAATGTAACGAGTATTTCCACGTAACAAAACATTTATGAGTACAAGTCAATATCTTGTGATTTTTTTTCAGATTCTCGGTTCTCTGGCATTGCTCATCTATGGTATGAAAGTGATGAGTGAGGCTTTGCAGAAAATGGCAGGATCTCAGTTGCGACACATCTTAGGAGCGATGACAACCAATCGGCTCACGGGCTGTCTCTTATACACATCTCCGAGCCCACGAGACTAAGGCGAAT
>CAMBBY010000032.1 GCA_945863825.1 uncultured Prevotella sp.
ATAAGAAATATTAGGAGACATTTTGGCTGCTATGGGTTTTCAGACAATCTCCCCCGATTGTTCCATGCGCGCTTGATTTGGTCATCCGACCAAAAACGTATGCGGTAACGGTATGCTCTCATCTCTTAGGTCTTTTATAGTGTGTACACTTGCTGTTGGCCATGAAGAACTCATAGTCGTGCTCATTCTCTATCTCCTTGTAAAGCTCACGGTGCGAAGTTGACCAGAACTTGCAGGTATTGCCTCTCGAAAAGGCACAAGTCTTGTGACACTCTATGAATGCGCCGACCTTAACTTTCTTTTTTCTTCCCATAATATTCACATTGATTGATAACCTTGAGCTCCACATAGATCTTCCTCTCGATGCACCAGGAGCCATTGATGCAATTTCTCTGGTATAGACAATCCTTGCATATCATAGATGGAGTTGATTGACAATCTTGATGATATCCCTTGACGAACTCAGACCAAGCCTCTTGGTCATATTGCGGAGCTGTGAGGTGACGGTGTGCGTTGACTTGCCGAGAATCTGAGCCACCTCCTTGGCGAGATAGCCCTTGGCAAAAACCCTTGCGACCTCTGTCTCCTTAGGGAAGAATGGTGAGTGAACCCTTGGGTTACACACTATGTTCTCCTCCTTGCAGACTGCCCTCAGAGGGCATTGGACTCTCTCGATGTTCATCTGCCCTTGGCTGATATCATAGGTTAGCGTATCATTGGAGCCAAAGTTGCAACGTATGAATCGTTCAGTTATTAGGAATAGATGGTAAAGGTGGTTTCTCTCACTTGTCTTGAACATCGTGAAGAGATAGGCGTAAGCCTCTGGGTAAACTTTCTCCATCAGCTTGGCCATCATCTTGATGAATTCTGGCTGTTGCATGTCGTATCTGATTATTCTCTGGTCTTGGCCATAGAAATAGACCTCTCCTTGAGGAGATACGAAAAATTCTATTTGTCTTGTCTCCATAAGCCTCGCTCTATTACTTGGTTGATGACTACGGCATCGCGAGGGTTGAACTCTTTGCTGCCGTTCAGTTTGCTGAACAATGTCGAGTATCCAAAATCGAATTCCATGATGAGGAATTTGATGAACTGCCCCTTCTCTGCTCTAGACAAGGACTTGTAGTAATCACTAATCGTGACTTGGTCATTTTTTGCCATAATTTCTTGCATAATCCAAAATTAATTCTTAAATTTGTTGCCAAAATTAGAATAAAAATTTGAAAATACCGCATTTGCGGTGTTTAAATAGATTATTTTGCGGTATATTTAACGTTTAATAACGGAATATAGGCTATGTTTAACGGCAATTTAGTGAAAAAGCTCGTCAAGGAGCAGGGCAAGACTGTAGGCTCTATGGTCGCTTTTGTGTTCGGTCCGACCTCCCATCTTAACTTGAGCTATTTTAAGGATCGAACCTACATTGACTCCCGGTATCTTGAAAAGTTATCGGAGTTTTTTAATGTGCCCATTGGGGACTTCTTCTTGGAGGATGAGGAATTTGAGAACCAGAACTCAAAGACGAACGTCCATCACATTAACAACTCGACTGTCAACATCAACTCCAGTCCTGATGTTTTGATGGGTGTCATCGACAACCAAAAGAAGATGCTGGAGCAGCAGGCTGACCAAATCGCATGGTTGCGTCAGCAATTTGAAAAAATGACTGCAAATGTTGCGAAATAGTCTCTAAAAATCTGTCATCTTATTCCATAAAATCCACTCAACATGGTGTCTTCCATCATGTTGAATGGAGCAAAATTAGGTTTCATCACAGCAAATATATACATAATTATGATTAAAGGTCTATTGATATTCAATGAAATACAACAAAAAATCGAGAAAACTGTATTCCAGTAATCCCGACCAAACTAAGAGTTTACTTCCCGTAAACTCTTCATTAGATCATATTTTAACTTTAAATGCGAAAACGATATGCTTAAACTAAAAGATTTCTTTTATCTACAGCGTAACGACCGACAAGCCATTCTGGTTCTGCTCGGTATCATCATCATTTGTCTTACTCTCATTATCATTGTGGGAAAAGTCAATACGAAAGAATCAAGTTTGGAAAACGACTATTCTGCAGATAATAACCCCAAAAGCATGACTGGCGATAATCACCAAGAATCATCAACTGCAGATAAAAACATTAGCGAAAAGCATCCTTTATATTATAAGGTAGAGGGAACAGTTCATGAGTTGTTTCCTTTCGACCCTAATACTGCCGACAGCACCCAGCTTCTCAAACTCGGTTTACAATCATGGCAAGTACGAAGTATCTATAGGTTTCGTGCTAAAGGCGGCATCTTCAGAGAAAAAACTGATTTTGCCCGTCTGTACGGACTTACCAAGAAACAATACGAAGTACTGGCACCTTATATTATAATAGGTGAAGATTACCGGCCTGCATCCGACTACTATGGCAACAGCAGAGCCCCCAAAAGAAACTACCGGGAAACCCAGTATGGGAATGGTGCAAGCACAAGTACGTATTCACAAGCAAACAATGGTGCTAATTCTACAAATACAAATGGCAACAATAACATCTACAGTTATCCACAAAAACTGAGACCGGGGCAACACGTCATCGTCAACTCTGCCGACACAACAGAACTGAAGAAGATTCCAGGCATTGGCAGTTATTATGCTAAAAGCATCACAAGATACAGAGAACAATTAGGAGGCTTTGCATCCATTAACCAGCTGAAGGAAATAGATGGACTGCCAGAAGAAGCTCTGTCTTTCATCAAAATTACTCCTGGAGAAGTGAGAAAGTTGAATATCAATTCTCTCTCACTCAATCAACTTCGACGTCACCCCTACCTCAACTTCTACCAAGCGAAAGAAATTTGCGACTATCGACGGTTAAGAGGTCCTTTCAAAAGTCTGGAGGAACTAAAACTCCTCAAGAACTTTCCACCAGCAGAAATAGAGAGACTTAAGCCCTATATCATATTCTAAAAAAGGGGTGTGTCATCAGTCAATGACACACCCTCTTGGATTTCAAATCAAAACACTCCTAACTGATGCAGGAATATAGTTAATATACATAATGGACAAACGATACGCACCATAAAGAGATAAACACCGAAAAGAGAACCTTTCAAAGTTCCCCAATTCGTAAATTCGTCTCTCACCACTTTCTTCGGCACATACCAACCTAAGAAAATACAGGTTGCAAAGGAACCCAGCGGCATAAACAACTGAGAAGTAAGATGGTCGCAGAAATCAAGAAAGTTCAAATTAAAGAGACTCAGTTCTGGCATGGCTCCACAAGACAAAGAACAGAATATACCAATAATACAACAGGTTATAGTCTCTATCCAGGCACCCTTCTTGCGAGTTACTTTCAACTCCTCATAAAACATGGCAGTACCGATTTCGTGCATAGAAATAGTGGAAGTCAATGCAGCCAACACCAACAATGCGTAAAACAGTACAGAAATAATATACCCCACAACAGGCATAGAACCAAATGCCTGTTGGAAAACATTAGGCAAAGTGATAAAAATGAGTGAAGGACCACTATCCGGATTAACACCTACAGAGAATGCTGCTGGGAAAATCATCAGTCCCGCCATGATGGCAATAATCGTATCTATCAATGCTATCTGAGTGGCAGATTTCAAGAGATTGGTTTGTCTGCTAAAATAAGAAGCATAGGTACAAAGACAAGCGGTACCGAGGCTCAAGGAGAAGAAAGCCTGTCCCAAAGCCTCCAGCATCACGTTCTCATCCACTTTTGAAAAATCAGGCTTCAACAGAAACTCTATACCCTTGAATGCACCAGGCAGAGAACAAGACGAGATGACCAATACAATCAGTAAGACAAAAAGCATCGGCATCAATATTTTGGAAGCTTTCTCTATACCATTGCGCACACCTCTGGCTACCACACAATGGGTAATCAAGATAAAAGCAATCGTCCAAAAAGTCGGTTTGATGGGATCAGAAGAGAATTCTACGAAATATTGCTTTACATAACTGACATCTCCATGAATACCTCCCAACAACGAAGCATAAAGATACTGCAGGCACCATCCTGCCACTACCGCATAAAAACCCAGGATAATCATGGACGTAACAACTCCCATGACACCTAAGATTCCCCAAGGTTTGCCATTGGAAAGATTATGATAAGAACGCACAGCATTAGCAGCAGAATGACGTCCGATAATAAATTCACCTACCATACCAGGAATACCCAGCATGAAGATACATACCAAGTAAATAAGAATGAAAGCAGCACCTCCATTCTGTCCTGCCATATAGGGGAAACGCCAGACATTTCCCAAACCTACTGCTGAACCAGCAGTAGCCAGAATGACTCCCAACTTGGAGCCAAAACTTCCTCTATTTTCCATTTCGCAAAAATTCTAATGAGTACTCCATATTCATCATGGTAAAGTACTCATGGGTTATTAATTACAAGATTCCGTCCAGGATTCCCAATTGATTCAGGAACACCAAGAGAATCAGAATAGGACAAACGAACCGCACCAAAAACAGATAAATACCAAAAAGATTTCCCTTTAAGGTTCCCCAATTGGTAAACTCATCCTTCACTAACTTCTTCGGTACATGCCATCCAATAAACAAGCAGGTAAGGAAACCGGCTATAGGCAAGAAGATCTGTCCTGTAACAAAGTCAAACCAATCAAACAAGGTTTTACCCAAGAAGATCAATGAATCTGTAGCACCCAAAGAGAGCGAACAGAAAGCACCGATAATTGCACAGGAAACCGTAACGATAATTGCTCCTTTCTTGCGGTCTATCTTCAGTTCTTCATAGAAGAAAGAAGTATTCACCTCATGCAATGACATCAGCGAAGTAAGTGCAGCCAATGACAAAAGTATATAGAACAACAAGGAAACAATCCATCCCAAAACAGGAATAGAAGCAAAAGCCTCATTGAATACATTCGGCAAAGTGATGAAAATCAAAGAAGGACCACTATCTGGAGATACACCTACCGAGAACGCTGCAGGGAAAATCATCAGACCGGCAAGAATCGCGACCAGAAAATCGATGAGCGAGATCTGCAATGCCGATTTGAAGAGATTGGTTTGTCTGCTAAAATAGGATGCATATGTACAGATACAGCCCATACCTATACTTAAGGAATAGAAAGACTGTCCTAAAGCACCTAAGAAAACGCCTCTATCAACCTTTCCAAAGTCTGGTTTCAAAAGAAACTCAACACCTTTTCCTGCATCTGGCAACAGACAAGCAGCTGCTACGATAATCAGCAAAAGGATAAACAGGATAGGCATCATGATCTTAGATGCTTTTTCTATACCGCCTCTCACTCCATGAATAATCACGAAATGACAAATCAGGAAAATCACCACCGTCCACATGACAGGTCGGATTGGATCTGAAGAGAAATCCTTGAAGTAATTAGCCACAAAAGTTGGATCACCATGCAATTCCCCCATGATACTGGCATAAACATACTGCAAGCACCAACCTGATACAACTGCATAATAACCCGTGATCAGAAATCCAGTAAGCACCTCCAGATATCCGATCCATTTCCATGAATTACCATTGGCCACTTTGGTATAAGCACGAGCCGTATTGGATGCTCCATGACGACCGATGATAAATTCGGATATCATACAAGGAATACCCAACAGGAGTACACAACCAATATATACCAAAATAAAGGCAGCACCACCTTCCTGCCCAGCCATGTAAGGGAAACGCCATACATTACCAAGTCCAACAGCACCACCAGCCGTAGCAAGTATCAAACCAATCTTGCTACCAAAACTTCCTCTACTATTTTCTGTCATTTGAAATACTTTCTCTTTATACGAGTGCAAAATTATAAAATAATTCGCATTTAAACATATAAATCGAAAGTAAATATATCAAATTAGTTCACTTTTTGCAATTTTATGCCTTTTCAGATACTTTTTTATCACTTTTGTTCCGAAAAAGCAACAGAAACCATACACCTTAACGATATTCTTCTGGTAGAGTATTGCGCCAAACCACAAAAGGGAAATTCAATAAATGTGAATTATAGAAGCGCTTATCACCAGTCACCTCCATTCCTATGAAATCAGGTTTCACGTAGGCTTCGTGTTCATCACTAAGTTCTACCTCAGCCATGACAAGACCTTCGTTATCACCATAGAACTCATCCACTTCAAAAGTATGCTTACCACTCTTCACCAGATAGCGACGTTTATCGATGACACCACCCTTACAAAGTTGCAAGAGATGTTGCGCCTCATCCATGGTGATTTCCTTTTCAAACTCATAACGCGTCATTCCTCCATTTACAGACTTACCTTTGATCGTAAGATAAGCCTTGTCATCACGCGTACGTACCCTCACCGTAGCTCCATCAGCAGGAATATAGCCCTGCTGAATATGGCTATTAGAAAAGGCGGCGCTTTTATATGCGTCGCCCTTCTTTACGAGGAATTTTCTTTCAATTTCTAATCCACTCATAGTTTCCATATTAGAAACAGGAAATCACAGATAAAGATAACTTCCCATTTCCGGTTCATAAATTATGCGAAAGAAGATGCATAAATCAAAAAGAGGATAGCCAAAGCTATCAACACACCAAATATCCACTTGATGACTTTCTCACCTTTCGCAGCCTGCTTCTTCTCATAAGCAGCATGCTTTGCTCTTCTTAAGTCTTTATTACTACTCATAGTCTTTTAATATTAGGTTATTATTACTATTCTTCATTCTCGGAAGGGAATTCCATCAGGTATGCCTTGATAAATCCGTCTATCTTACCATCCATTACGCCATCAACATCCGATGTCTGATAATTGGTACGATGGTCTTTCACACGACGGTCATCGAAGACATAGCTTCGAATCTGACTTCCCCACTCGATCTTTTTCTTACCAGCCTCTATCTTAGCCTTAGCTTCGAGACGTTTCTTCATGGCACGGTCGTAGAGTTGACTCTTCAAAAGCAACAATGCCTTGGCACGGTTCTTCGGCTGGTCACGCGTCTCAGTATTTTCGATAAGGATTTCCTCTTCCTCACCCGTATCAGGATCCGTGTACCAATATCTCAATCGGACACCAGATTCTACCTTGTTGACATTCTGACCACCCGCACCACTGGAACGGAAAGTATCCCAAGACAACTTGGCTGGATCTACAAACACTTCGATGGTATCATCTACCAATGGGGTAACGAAGACACTGGCGAAACTGGTCATACGCTTTCCCTGAGCATTAAAAGGAGATACACGCACCAGACGGTGCACACCATTCTCACTCTTCAAGTAGCCGTATGCGAACTCGCCACCCTCAATCGTCATGGTGACGCTTTTGATACCAGCCTCATCACCTTCCTGCATGTCGGTAATGGTCACCTTATATCCATGAGCCTCAGCCCAGCGCATATACATACGCATCAACATCGAAGCCCAATCCTGACTCTCCGTACCACCGGCACCAGAATTGATCTTGAGTACACAGTCCATAGGGTCTTCCTTCTGGCGAAGCATATTCTTCAATTCCAAGTCTTCTATCGCCTTGATAGCCTTGTCATAGTCAGTATCCACTTCCTCCTCGGTCACCATCTCATCTTTATAGAAGTCAAAAGCAAGTTGCAGTTCGTCAGCATAGAGTCGTACTTGCTTATAGCCATCCAGCCATTTCTGGATGCCTTTTACTTTCTTCATCTGCTCCTGAGCATATTTAGGATCTTCCCAAAAGTCAGGAGCCTGAGTGCGGAGCTGTTCCTCCTCAAATTCTACTTTTTTCTGGTCTATATTCAGATAACGATGGAGAGCGTCAGCACGATCCATCACATCTTTCAACTGGTCAGCTGTTATCATTTTTATTACCTTATCCTTTAAATAACTTCCTGTTTCTTTTTCCGATACTTTACCATGAAGTTACTCTTCATACATCTTGTCTATCTCTGCCTTATAGTTTTTATTGATAACTGGTCGGCGAATCTTCAGCGTATTGGTCAACTCTCCTGCTTCCATAGAGAAATGGTGAGGCAAAAGCGTGATACGTTTGATCTGCTCATAATAAGCCAAATGCTGCTGAAGGATCTTGACACGCTCCATCAACATCTTCTGTACCTTCTCGTTGGCACAAAGTTCTTCTCTTCCAGAGAAAGGAATATGATGTTCACGAGCCCAGTCTTCTACCAATCGGAACTCCGGCACAACCAAGGCTGAAACGAACTTACGCTGGTCTGCAATCACGGCTACCTGATCGATGAATTTATCCACCAAGAGCAGAGATTCTACCTGTTGCGGAGCAATATACTTACCATTCGAAGTCTTAAAGAGATCCTTGATTCGTTCAGTCAGGTACAACTCTCCGTCCTGCAGATAGCCGGCATCACCTGTATGGAAGGACCGTTCCTCGTCAAACGCATGTGCATGTGTCGTATCACGATG
>CAMBBY010000033.1 GCA_945863825.1 uncultured Prevotella sp.
ACACAAGGAGTATCGTCGGCAGCGTCAGATGTGTATAAGAGACAGTGTAAATATAAGTATCAAACTCCTTGGCAAACAACTTTACTAAAGTTGTCTTACCAACCTGTCGGGCGCCTCGCAAGACCAGCGGCTTACGATCTTCTTTTTTCGCCCATTGACGAAGGTATTGGATGGCGATTCTTTCAAACATACGTTTATCTTTTTAAAACATGCTGCAAAGATACAACTTATTTTTAATAATCCAAACAAAAATAAGCAAAATCAAGCATTTCCAAACCAAAAATTCCATTTTATAGATGCATTTCCAAGCCAAAAATTACCATTTTCATTGCATTTCCAAATCAAAAAGAACTCTGCTTCGATGCATATCCAAACAAAAAGAAGCCACTATGGAGCAGTACCTCGAAGGAGATAGCGCTAACCATAGTGGCAACAAAGTTAGGGATGTTCAACTCTGGAATCCATATTAACTAATCATAAAATCCTGGCTGTTTGTACTCAATACCGAGTTCATCATCCACGGTGGCGATGACGCCCTGAATCTGACCCATGGCAAACATACGACCCAGAAGCGTGTAACCGGCATTGTGTCCGTGGTTACTCTCATCGAATACGCCGCCAGGCTCATCGGTGAAGGTCATACCATGGTCCACTCTCATAGGGAGACGACGACCAGAATTGCACTTGCCTTCCTGCTCTGCCTTCTCGAAGATGCGGCAAAGTTCGATGAGATGACCACGACCACCTAAGTGGGAAGCCTCCGTGAAGTTGCCATTAGGGAAGATATAGCAAGAACGCAGGTGAACGAAGTGAGTACGATCGGCAAACTGCTTAGCCATAGCTACACAGTCGTTGTGTTCACCGGCAGAGAATGAACCAGCACAGAAAGTCAAGCCATTGTGCTTATTTGGCACAGCATCCAACATCCACTGGATATCCTCTGCACGGCCAATGATTCTTGGCAATCCGAATACTGGATAAGGAGGATCATCTGGGTGAACACACATATTGATATCGTACTCATCGCAGATAGGCATGATTGCCTCCAACCAGTATTTCATATTCTCCTGCAACTTCTTCTTGTCAATGCCATCATAGAGTTTCAAGAGGTCGCGGAACTTCTGTACAGGAGCAGCATCACCCTCGCTGAAATTACCGGATACAAAACCCTGGGTCTTGATGATGATGTTCTCTACCAAAGCATGATCCTGCTCTGGCGTAGAAGTCTTCTTGATTTCATCAGCCTCAGCCACGAGGTCTCTACCCCACTTGTGTTCCTTAGAGAACTCAGCCCAATCTTCACGGGCGCCTTCACGCTGCAGGATATAGATATCGAAGTAGGCCAACTCGCCCCAGTTCATATAGAGGTTGTTGGCTCCGTTAGGATTGTCGTGAGACAAATCGGTACGTGCCCAGTCCAAAACCGGCATGAAGTTGTAGCAGATGCACTTGATGCCTTCCTCACCTAAGTTGCGGAGACTCTCCTTATAAACCTCAATCTGATGATCACGGTCAGGACCGCCATATTTCAAGGTTTCAACCACAGGCAAAGACTCTACCACGCTCCATTTCATACCGTAAGATTCAATGTACTCCTTGAGTTCATGAATCTTCTCACGTGTCCAAACCTCGCCCAGAGGAACATCGTGCAATGCGGTAACGATGCCCTCAACACCTATCTGTTTCAACTGTGCAAGCGTAATCTTATCTTTCTTGCCAAACCAGCGCCATGTTCTTTCCATATATTATATAATGTATAAGTTTGAAAATGAATTATCTCGCAGAAACATACTTATGCAATGTCTGTCTTACAGCACCCTTGCCGGCAAAGAGTTCCTTCACCATGCCTTCTATCTGCTCTCCGAAACCTGCTTCGTAGAGATCGAGACCAAATACATCCTTACGGGTATAGAGATTCTTGAGACAAGAATAGTCCTGATCTGCCTTGCCTACTTCCAGAGGAGCTACAATCGCCTGAAGTTCAGCCAATAATGGGTCGGAAGATGGCTCGAATGGCTTCAGATTGTCATCCAAAGCCTTGAGATAACGGGCATAACCAGCTAATACCAATGGAATCAATACGAGATTACTCTTGTCGAGACCGCGGGCGATATACTTTTTGATAGTTTCACCGAAGCGGATAGAGAGTTTCTGACTGGTATCAGTAGCGATACGCTGAGGAGCATCTGGCATGAATGGGTTTGGCAGACGCTTATTGATCACGGTACCGATAAACTCGTATGGATTCAAGACTCCAGGATCTGTTACCACAGGCATCGCCTCGATATAACCTATCTTCTGGATGAAGGCACGCAGGTCCTCATCAGCCATCTCGGCAGAAATCAAAGTATAGTCGAGCATGCAACCATAGATAGACATGGCAGTATGCAGCGGGTTCAGACAGGTCGTCACCTTCATGGTCTCTACCTCATCCACCGTCTTGCGGGTGGTATAGAGTGCACCGCCCAACTCCAATGGTGGACGACCATTGGTATAAGTATCCTCACAAACGAGGTACTGCACCTCCTCAGCATTCACAAAAGGAGCTGTAAAAGTATGTTTTTCGGTGATGATGGTTTCGTTGTCCTCAAAGCCATCCTCTGCCAGCATCGCCTGCACCTTCTCATGAGGACGTGGAGTAATCTTATCTATCATAGACCAAGGGTATGTAACCTTGCTGCTATCGTTGATATAATCCAGGAAACCAGCCTCTACGATACCGTCCTTTACCCAGCGCTCAGCATAAGCCTTCACACCAGCCTTTACATGATCGCCATTGTGAGAACAGTTGTCAGTAGATTGAAGGGTGATAGGCAACTTACCAGCCTTGTATCTTTCATAAAGGAGGGCCGTCAACTTACCCATTGCAAAAACTGCGTCGAGACCACGAGCCAAATCTGCATCATTGAAAGAATATCCCTTCTCGGTGATGGTGAAAGTTACCATCTGCAGACTTGGAGCCTGGAAGATCTGAACCAGACGAGCCCAGTCTTCACCAAACTGCTTGTCGGCCTTGAGACTCTCTGTGATAGAAGCGATGACCTTCTTCTCAATGGTTCCATTAGACTGGAGGCTTACGAGAAGAGAGAGGTTATTGTAAGGACGATAAGCCTTATCGATAATTTCATAGTCAAAACTTTCAACCACAATGACACCACGGTCATACTTACCCGTATTAAGTGCATCGTTGAGGATAGCGGCAGGGAACGCACGGAAAATGTTACCTGCGCCAAAGTGAACCCAAGTAGGCTCATCATGAGTCTTCTTGGCTACAGCAGCGATGTCATACTGAGGAAGCTGATAACCTTTCGCCTCCCATTCTTCAGCATTAAAATTGTTAGAAAGAATGTCGTTTAGTTTCATATTGAAATCCTTTTGATATTGTTTTATGTATATTTACTCCTATATATTATGTACCAAATATGTAGATGAAAAACAGGCCACCTAAAAAGGCATTTTATTCCTCCAAAGCCTTCAGTTGCTTCTTTGGAGTTACACCGAGTCCTTTCAGACTTTCTACCCTTCGCATCACATTTCCTGCACCATCATAAAGTTGCTTTTTAGCCTTGTCAAAGGTTCCAGAGAGTCTGGTAATCAAATCGCCGATACCGGTAAAAGTATCTTCAAAGACAGCAACTTTATCATATAAATCGGCAGCAGTCTTAACTATTTTCTCCACGTTCTTATTCTGGCGATCATATTGCCAGAGATTATAAGCGAGTTGTAGCGCCATCAAGAGGTTGCTTGGAGAGATAATAATGATTTTCTTCTGATAAGCATAGCGACTCAACTCTGGTTGTTGTCTCATAGCAGCGATATAACTGGTTTCATTCGGAATGAACATCAGTACAAAACCGATGGCATCCTCTACCAGTTTGGAATAATCCTTCTCAGCCAATTCATCAATATGATTGCGAACACTCTGTGCATGTGCCTTCATCAATCTTTCTCTCTCAGCATCATCCTCAGCAGCAAGGGCATTTGTATAGGCAGTAAGCGAAACCTTAGAGTAGATGACCACACTTCTTCCTTCCGGGAATCGGACAATGACATCCGGACGGAAATTCTTGCCATTCTCGTCCTTGGTGTTTTCCTGGATAAAGAACTCCTCGTCTTTTCTCAATCCGCTATTCTCCAAGATGGTTTCCAAGACCATTTCTCCCCAGTCACCCTGCATCTTACTATCTCCCTTCAATGCCTTGGTGAGATTGGCTGCATCAGACCCAATCTTTGACGTTTGCTCTTTCAGGCTCAATACTGCCTGCTGCTGTTCCTGCTGAAAGAGTTTCATCGTAGCCTCGAAGGTATTCTGCAGTTCTTTCTTGTTTACTTCATTCTGCGTTTTGCTCTCCTCCACCGATTTCTTGAAATCAGCAAACTGTTCCTTGATCGGTTTCAGAAGTTCATCCATCTGCAGACGGTTGTTTTCCTGCAAAGCCGATTGCTTGGCAGCCAGTTGTTCCGCTGCCACCCGCTGCTGCTCGATATTCATCCGCTGCATCTCCTGCTTGAGGTTTTCGAGTTTCTGCGCCCACTGCTGGTCGCTCTCTGCCCGAAGTTTCGCAGCATACTGTCGCTCGTTCTCCATTTGAGCTTTCAAGGAATGAACCTCAGAAGCATGAGATTCTTTCATACCTTTCATCTCAGAAGCATGATGTAGTTTATCCTGCTCAATGTTAGCCGCCAGCACCTGCACTTTTGCTATCAGTTGTGTTTTTTCCTCTCCACCAGTTTTAGCTTCCATCAGCTTGCCAACAACAAATCCGATGACAAGCCCTATGATGATTCCGATTACTATCTCCATTGTTTTTGAATTTTTCTAAAAATCTACAATTATTACGTTCTGAACTTTCGCATATCAGGAAGTTAAAGGAGTTAAGGAAGAAGGAGTTAAGACGTATGTCTTGCAGCTTAAAAACTACGCCAAAAAGACTATTGTCTTAACTCCTCAGCGACCGTAGGGAGCGATAACTCCTTTAACTTCATTAACTTCTGAACTTGCGAAACTTGAATTACGTTTTGCAAAAATAATGTTTTAAAAGCATAATGCCAAACTTCCAAGGAGATTCTTGTAGTTATTTAACTATTTGTAAAAAAGGAGCGTACATTCCTTACCAGCCATTTTACCTGTATTCTTTACATCCCACCAGCCATCCAGAATGATGTCACCAAGAATACCTTCCCTGTCTTTGCCAAGGCTGCGCATAAGATCTCGCTCACCGACCTCTTGCAGCACTTCTCAGATGAGGTTCTGAACCACGCCATCGAAGTGGCAGATGAATTGGTGGAAGAACTCTTTACTCGACTCACGGAGAAGATTCAAAAGGAATACCTCTTCCACGGAGCATAAAGGAATACAAATGAGCATAAAAACGTAGTAAGCTTCATTCGCCATCGAAACTTACTTCAATCAACAACGAAGCCTGCTTCAACACGCATTGAAGCAGGCTTCATTATTTTCATATAAACATATTTTTCAATCATGCTCTTCTCATGATTTGACGTTCATACATTACTTAACAACAACCTTCTTACCAGCCACGACGTATATGCCAGAAGAAAGATTGCTCATATTATTACGGGTGCCCACGCGTTGCCCGCTCAGGTTATAAACAAACCCATCGGTTTGAACCGCAGCGTCCTCTTGTTTTGTCACGTTCTCTATGGCTGTCGTAGAAGAATCACCATCAAAGCTGAACGAGAGCTTCGCGGGATTGTCTTGTGCATCTGTTATGGTGATATACCAACTTGTACCCACAAAGCTGTCCCAAGCAGAAGTGAGATGATACATATTACCGTTATTTACCACGTATGCTCCAGCAGGAGCTACACCTCGGTCGTAATAGAAGCCATGGAACCGAACCTTATAATCACCCAAAGTTTGCACATCTGTTGTCACACCATCACCAGTAAATGTAGGAGGAACAACACCCTTTACCTGATAGATAGGTCCTTTTACCTTTACCGTGTTGTTACCCCAAGGGAATGTGTATTCATCATTCTTTGTCTCGATATCGGCCTTCTTGCCCACCTTGATGATATAAGGCTTGCCAGCAACGATACCCTCCTTATCAAGATCAACAGTCTTGAAATAGACACAGGTTCCATTCACCTCCTTAAAGGCACTGAGTTGCACCCCCATCTCGCCTCCGAATGTCTGTTTTACCTGGTCGCCCGTCAGTGAGCAAGGAAGAATCAGGCTTTCCCACTTGCCCACGTTGAAGTAGCGGCGTATGTTGTAAGTAACGGGGTATTCATAATGGTCATCACCCTCAGGATTGCGGTTGATGCCTCTTGGAGTGTAGTAGTTATCATTGCTGTTCTTGTTTATGGTAAAAGCATCGGTGCTTGTGTTCGTAGCATCGAGATACCACTCCTTGTCTCCCATATAGAAAAGTTGGAAATTGTCGAAAAAGGCATAGCCTTCCCCGTTGGCTCTCTTGCCAGCACCGATGTAGAGAGTACCCGTCGTTGAGTTTTTATCCTTCTTTACGAGGACTGCCACACTGCTGTCGTACCTACGATGGTCCACATCCTTGTCTTCATAAGGATTGCTCTCTGCGAATATTTTACCGGCATTGACACAATGCTTGATAGAAATATCCTTAAAACCATTCAAGCCATCATCCTTTGGTGAACCATTATAGGTCCCGTCACGCATCATATACCAGTCGTCGGATTCAATGGTCTTCAGAGCTGTCTGATTGCTTATATCATCAATGTTTTGCGAGGCAAAAACAAAAGAAGTGTTGTCCTTGTCGTCCTTTTTACCAGGATTAAAATAAAAACCTTGGCAATTGACACGATAAAGACCCGGCTTCAAGCCTGTAATTTCCTGAATCAAATAATTGCCTTTTCCCTCTTTACTGCCTTCTTTGCCTACCCAAGCCGTCATATACGCCAGTTCTTCCACATTATCCTGCAAATGTGGGTAAACATAGGCATGGTCGCTTTTGTCGTAACGGAACTGCCAAACATTGTAAGATGACGTTGTACCATAATCACCTTCCAAATCGTCAGTACCATCAATACCTTTGTTGTTTCGTTCGAAACGAGCATCCTGCACAAGACCAGATACATTGATATACTTTTTATTCTGGCTATTAATGACCTTACGGTAGTCATCTATATTGATGAAATAGAACGTCTCAGCCTTGCTTATGTCCGTAGTAACCACCAGGAATTTCTTCTGTGGTTGTTCTTCTGAATTACCTATGTAATAACTCAAGTAATAATTTCGCTCTTCTCCATCGGTAAATCCCCCCAGATTGTCTTTGAACTTAGAATAGATTTTATAACCATTCTTTTCAACCTGCGTAAAATACCATTGAACCCTTTCGGGAGCATTAATTGGTTTCTCATCATCGTAATTTTCCTTTCCACGATCCACAAACAAATAAATGGACTTATTCCCGTCAGGAAGAGTGATGTGCTGATCAGTATCCATGAGAGGCTCGACACCAAGATAGTCGGCAATTCCGGTTTCGTGAGAAGTTGTAGGATTATGCACCCATGAGTGGATGTAATAACGGTCATCGTTGGCGGCGACCTTCTCTACATAGAAGTTCATACCCACTTCTGCAAGAATAGGCTGCGCTCCATAGCGGCCACCCACTGTCACAAACTTGTTGTGTTCTTTTGCATACAAATATGTTATTTTCGGATTATCCGGAGTGCTGACAATATCCCCTAAACTCTCATTAGAAGCAGACCAGTCTATTACCTCTGGACTAATTCTATCCTTCTTATCGTCAGCAAAAGACGACAAGGACATCAAGATGCACAAGACAAGCACCGAAATTCTGAAAAAGAGTTTCATCTTCATCTTATAATTTTTTTATACATTATCAATACTTAATATCATCATCCCACGCATTAAAACCATGCCATTTGGCATAGGGATCAGGATTAGGATTAGGATTAGGATCACTTCCACCGCCAGGATTACCTTCGATAATCGACAGGTTAGGGCCGCTGCCGGGATTCCATGACGTAGGATTGTTCATCAGATTCTCCTGACAAACCTCTACAATCCTCACCTCTGGGACAACATAAACTTTTCTTTTACTCATATATTCATTTTACTCAAAATAATTGTATTACCTTAATTCCGCATCACTATCATTTAATCCTTAATTCCGCAACACTATAATTTAATATTTTTTATAAGCACCTGAGCAAC
>CAMBBY010000034.1 GCA_945863825.1 uncultured Prevotella sp.
GATTCGCCTTAGTCTCGTGGGCTCGGAGATGTGTATAAGAGACAGCCATATCTCCACCCATAATTGCCTTTTGAGCTTTTCGTTCCTGGCGAATTCTGTCCAACTTCTTTTCTACATCTAGCAGCTCTTCTATGGTCGTGTCCTGATAACATGACGATACTGCCGTCTCCAACTGGCTTGGAGACAGATACTCTATATCGCTTTCCTGCTCATTCATGATAAGCTCAAACTTTACTCTTTGAGATTTGATTCTATTCTGAGTCATCTCATCAGGAGAATCGCTTCGGTCTATCTTGATTTCCTCTATGTTATAAAGCAAACCATTAATTGTAAAATTGGCTGAACCTGTGAATGAAGTAATGGTATCGTCATCACGGAATTGCCCTGTCTTGGTATGAGCTATTCCCTTATGTTTCTTTGGCTTAATGATTTTGATTTGAATTCTATTTTGAGAAATCAGATACGCCAAGCATCTGAAAAACTGATTCTGATACTCATCAAATGTCTTTCGAAGAGACTCAAAATCAGACAAATCCATACAATCTATCACATTACCAAACACTCCGTTTTGTATAGCATTTTTATCTTCTTCCGAAACTATTTGATTGATGATAAGACGCATAACACCACCATTAGCGATAAACGTAGCAAAACCTTCTGCCAATATACTAATAGCGGCAGAACTAAAATAGCCTAGCTGTAAGTCGAAGCTACAACTGTTCTTCAACCCATCATTAAACAACCTTTCTGGAGAAAACTCTTCTCCAGGTATATAGGTTCCATCCTTAGCCCATTCTACATCTTTCAACATAGACGTTCCTCCGATTCTATTCTAGTTATAAAGTTTTAAATAAAACAGTTGGCACAAACATATTCATCACCGAAGAGTTCGGCAAGACTTGTTCCTTTGTTCTTATTTTTGTTTAATTCTTGTCGCTTAATAATATCAAGCTTTACCTGACGAATTCGTTCCGGCTTTATCAAATCTGCCAGACTCTCATTCTGAATCCAGGTATAACCATCCTTCTCAAACGACATTGCCTTTTCGTATAAGTCAGGATGCTGCTCATAGAGCCAGATCCATTCTATCTTCTGCTGGAAGAAACAGAAATAGCATCCGCTTCGGCTTCTGCAATAGGTTCCTATCTTACCATCCACCTCGAAAGGAATTTCCTCATAATAAGATGGCACTCCTACTCCACTATCCCTCAGCAATCTAAAGATGTCTTCCTTCACAAGCACCTCATCATTATCTATCAAAGGGAATGAATACAGATGACCAACAGGATAATCCGTAGTCTTCAAGTATTCAAAGACGGCATGGTTAAACATCTTCACGTCTATATCCAACAATGCATTCAGCTTTTTGGAATAATAAAACTGCTTAGTAATCGGTTTCTTCAACACATCCATTAAGTCTTCCTTCATCAATCCCTCAGGGCACAACTTATCGTAGATGTCAATAATCTGCTCCTGATTTTCTTTGTGCAAGAACTTATTGATGACATCCACGCTCCAAATGTTTCTTCTGAAAGGGAAGACAGATTGAATATTAGGTTTTGAAGACACATAACCATCACGGTCTTCATCACCT
This sequence comes from uncultured Prevotella sp., assembly GCA_945863825.1. GTDB lineage: Bacteria > Bacteroidota > Bacteroidia > Bacteroidales > Bacteroidaceae > Prevotella. Next base: position 1,595 of record CAMBBY010000034.1, read on the forward strand.
CGAATACCAACATATGATACAGCATAGTCATCACCTACATATCTTTCAAACTCATCAAGTTTCATCTTCTTGGTACACCATCGAGCTTGTGGCGATGGCAGGAATCCTCCTGCTGCCTTTAGGAAATGCTCAAAAGGCGTAGGCTCAGGACTGTCTTCAGCAGCCCTAAGTCTTTTGATGTTTCCCAAATAAGCGCTCAATCTATCAATCAGCAATTCCGTCTCAGCCAATTCACAGCCTGTATCAGAATTATAATACTCAATCTTCAAGTTTGGGTATTTCTGCTTGAGATAGATGGCCAAAGCCGCACTGTCCTTTCCGCCAGATATTCCTAAAATATTTCTTACTTTCATTTTGCTCTATTCATTATTACGGAAGAGGCTTTAACCCAACTTCTTATTCAATATTTTCAGCAATGTACATATAGATACATTGTCATTCCCGAATCCATCGAGTAGCTTGTCGATGCTCTGTTCCAATTCTTCAGCTTTCTGCATCTCACTTTCAGGCAATCTGAAGGTCTGTGAATGGATATTACTGCCCTTCGTTGAAACCAAATCCAACGAATAAATCTCATCCGATTCATCTTCTGCCACTTTGGATATATCAGAATATTTCTCACATTCATGGAAGAGCATAATCAAACTGTCTATCAGTTTTTCTTCTTGCTCATCTCGCAATCGCTCCAAAGGTTGCTCCAATGCCGTATAGCAAATAGACTGGTACCACTCATTACGGTTATCAAACTCAGCCATCACATGCTGATAGAATTCCTTCAGTCTATCTGTCAGGAGATATTCCTTGACATGAGCCAAACGCTTTCTGATCTCTACCACATATTCAGAATAATCGTATGACTCGATGCCCAATATTTCCAACAAGCGACCTTCCACACGGTCTATCATATCAGAATAGCAAGAACGAAGTTCCTTGACTGCTCTGTTGATAACATAGCAGAATTCCTGTACTTTTTCCGGATTCTGCAGCGCTTCCTTATTATATCCCAAAGCCTCTGGCAAATCCTCAAAGAAAGTCTTCTCTGGGTCCCTTGCTCTTGCCAAAGTATCACGGAATCTTGCTGTCTGCTCATGGTTGAACTTTCGGGTATGCTTGGCATAATCATTCAATCTCTTGTTATAGAAGAAAAAGAATGGTTTGATGGTTTCAATGAAATCATCGCCCTTGATACTTCCCATGGCTTCAACATTCAGGAACTTACGATACTGGTTGAATATCTGCACCTTAACACCTGTCACGTCGAATGCCTTGACCAGATATTCTCCCGGATGCTTCTGCAGTAACTCGAAGAACTCCATGTTGATATTTGGGATATATGCTCCATTGGTTCCATACAGAGAGAAATCCTGCTTCTTTATATATAAATAGGTGGGAATCCAGAAATCCAGGAATCCCTGCTTCAGCTTATATGGTTTTGCTGACAACTTCTTGATCAGCTCTGAAATCTTATGAGGCTTGAAAGTAGTAGATTTCAGAAATTCCTCGCAAGCATCCCACAATGGCATGATTCCTTCGTTGGATGGTACATCAGAAAACTCTCCATTTACATGAAGCCCCGTATTCTTCAAAAGAGAATAATAGATAGTTTTCTCTGGTGGGAACTTATCGCCAGGGAATCCCAAGTCTTGCTCATTGCTTTGGTTCAACAATGCAGCTAAGTACTTACCTTTCGCACTAGAGATTGAGCCGCTCAACTTATGCTTGTTAAACAACTCATTATTCATCACTGGGGTTTGAGAATAAATTTCATCACATACCTCTGACAACAATTGATTAAAGGCTCTCAAGGAACAAACGTCTCTTTCCTCGCCCTTGAAAATCCAAGTCACATCTCCATTGTATGCAAACAAGCTATCACTGATAGATTTATTAAGAACCACTTTCTCATACTCCATCAGATTGTTGATTTCGTTGATAGCAACCTTATCAGATTTATCTACCAACACCTTGCTCAATATATATTTGTACTTTTCTATCAGATAGAGGTGAGACACCAACTCGTCTGTATTTCTGAAACATACAAAGATGATGGCATTCTCACTCTTTTCACTTAGCTCGCAAATTTCCTCCAACACTTTCTTACGGGAAGAGAAGATCAACTGAATATATCCATCGGTATCACCGGTAGGAGTCTTATCTACTCCTTCACCCAGCACTTCATACTCAAAGTATCTTGGAGTACCTTTCTGGAAATAGCAAGCCTTGACTGGAGCCACCTTCTTGAAACAATAGTTTCTGATATCATCCACAAAGTTTACAGGACGGCTAACCACCAAACCAGCCTTGCGGATTTCATCTTCTATATTGATATCTGTGCCATCAAAAAGAATGTAGCGGAACTTATAGCTGGCATATCGGATAATCTTGAATTGCTCCAACTTCTTTAAAAGCCCTGTTGGGTTATCTATATTCAAAGCAGTCTTGGCATACAGGGCAGTATCTTCACGGCTCATCTTGAAAGAAGCATTGCCGAAAAGATTCAGTAATCCGATGGCTTTCACTAGCTTGATAGCATCTACAAGGTCTGTCTTGGTATCCCATAGCTGACCTTCCACTCTCTCTATGGCAACCTGCATCGAACTCCATTGCATGGAGTCGGCATTCGCCTCCTTCAAGTAAGAGTAGAAATTATAGTAGATATAATCATAGCAGCACTGAAGCTGATATATCTTCCCCTCATATTCAGACAAAGAGTTACGTCCCCTTGCATTCAAGAACGAAAACAAAGAACGCTCATTCTGTCCATATCTCTGAATGGCCTGTGTTATGACGTATGCAGCAAATGGTTCCAGCGGAGCCAATGCCTGCGCAGTTGCTTCAGAAAAGTTTTGAGAAACAAAGCCAGTCTTCTTTGCCAACGAAGCCAATGAATCAATCACAAAATCATCATTTTGCATGGTTCTACTGGCATCAATCTGCGTAGAAGCCAGATAGAGAAGTTGCTCTATCGGTTCTACGAATACCAACTCCTGGAAACGTCCCTTTACTTTCGTCCACTCTTCTTTTTGTACTTCATTCAGCTTACGGGAGTAAGCGTTGAAATTCTGATGAAGCGTTATCAGAAGAAGTATTTTTCTGGACGGCACATTCACAAACTCAGCCAATTTCTGCATGAAGTAAAGTTCACGCTCTGGATTATTCTTGGCAGCATGCTCCAAAACCTTGCCAAACTCATCAATGAAGATAACCAGGAATTTTCCCTGGCTCTTCAGTTTATTATATTTAGTTCTGAGTTCATCCAGAATGCTATCAGCTGTGCCATCAACAGAAAGTTTTTGACTCAACAAGACAGACAGTTCCTTATAGTCACCAACAATTTTAAGAACTTCAAACTTCTTCTTCTCTGAAAGTTCAGAAGGATTCAACAATTCATATTGCTTACCTCCCATCAAGTCTCTTTCCAAAGCCAATAAGAAACTAGACTTACCTGTTCCATAAGAGCCAATGATGGTATAAGAATGAACTCCCGACCGGAATCCATTCGCAATCCCCTCTGCCACCTGTCGAGCATTAGGAGTTACAATATATTTGGCCTCACTAGCAAAGCCTTCCTCTATGTTTGCTGATAAACTAAACTGACGCATTCTTATAATACTTATCTAAAACATCAATGTCCTTCAAAGAAGAACCTTCCTTAAACAATAGCTGACGGATACCTGCATTATCACTATACTGGACATACTCTGAATAATGCTCACCGATAGACTGGGCCATATCGATGACCTCAGCATCTGTCATGCAGAACATCAAGCCTATTTCCTGCAATGTATCGTATGATACAGACTTATCCTTACCTTTTTCCTGAAGAATGGCATATAAGAAAATCTCCATCGGAACCCTGCGCTTACCTTCGATATTGAAGGCGAACGTCTTACCATTATCTTCAGTTCTTACCAGATCCAAATCAATCAAAAGAGAAGAATAATCCTCAAACGACTTGGCCTTATAAGGCTGTACATAGTTCTGCAACAGTACACCCACATCTTTCTTGGTGGTATTCACATTAAAGATCTTGTCCTTTCCATCCTCTATCATCAGTCTTTTCACAAAGTTCACCAATTGTTCCCTCTCAAAGACTTTGCGTTCTTTTTGGAATTGCACAAAAGTAATATGATAAAGCGTTGCTTCTTTCAAACTGACCAGAAGGTAGTGAAGCAACCACAAAGTTCCCAAACTTTCAATGTACTTATCTACGCCTTCTGATTCATCGAATAAATAATCTGCTATTCTGCTTGGCTCATCCTGATTGGAAATACCAAACACCTTAAGCCAATATCGGATAGAAGAAACCATGTTTTTTCCTACTCCCAAAGCTATTACAGCATCAGAAGCATTGAAGTTTCCTCCAGCTATCATAAAGTTATATCCCTTGGTGAGCCATAAGGTTTTACAAGGAAAAGATTCATGTCCAGAAAGTGTATATTTGTTGTACATCTATCTTCGTCATAGCGATAGAATCCCCATATCGTGAGTTGTGTTAGTATTCTGTTAGGCCCCTATAAAACGGAAACGTGGGATTCTTCTTGCCCATCCCACCACTCGAAGGCCTTCGCATTGCCCTAGTTGAAAGAGACGGACAATGCAGAAAGCCCACGTTATGGTATATGATGATTCCATGTACGAATATATAGTCATACACGACACCAAAACATACTGTTGTGATATGTATACGACAATTCGCAGCAGGATACGATACACCCACCGTGAGCATTCACCATTGTCACATCCACGTCCAACTATAGGTAAAGTTGCGAAGTTTACGAGTAGTCGCAGACGAACGTTAGCAAACGCTCTATTCCATAAAAGTCACACCCACCCGCTCAGCCCTTTGGGCTTTCTGCGGAAGAATGCATTTGCAAAAATAATAAATATTTTTGAAATACGTGCGCTTATCTTATTTTTTTTGTGTATTTTTGCAAAAAAGAAGTTGAACATCTATAAAAACAATTGTTATGACTAGTTATCTTAGATTTTTTGATTATGATAAAGCTTTAAATTACTATTGTGAACTCATTGAAAAGATGAATCAATGTACTAACAGGAACAACCATGAGCGTATCATCGCAAAACCAATATTAGTTCTCACCATCATTAAATTGATAGAAGATGGAAAAAATGTTAATCAATTTACTTATGAAGAAATAGAACCTATATATAAGGGACTATTTGGAGAGTATTTCATTAAAGCTCATCAATTAAATCTTACCTGTTTACAATATCCTTATTATTTCTTAAAATCGGATAAATTCTGGCATTTAGCTTGGACCAACGCTGAATTAAAGACAGAATCTCCTACTAGGGCATGGCTTGAAAGAAACACTCAATATGCATTTATTGATCAAGAACTTTGGATTTTACTATCCCATCCTTTCTATAGAAAGAAATTCAAAGAATATATTATAAATGAAAAAGTACTTAAAGAATACAACGATGAGAAAAACAAGGGTATATTAAAAAGTCTTTTACACTTGCTAATGGTTATATAAAACTAATGAAGTCCCGTAAAAAGCATTTAGTTGACATTCTACGGTCTTCTCCATGACGTCACTGTTGCTATGATGTGATCATTGTGATGTTAAAAAAGCAAGAATAAAGGATATATTGCATTCTCATTTGTAAATATTTCCTTCCAATTTTAACTTACTTGTTTTGAGTCAATGTAGCACTCAAGAAAAGGATTCCAGCATATAAATGATGCTCATTTTTCAACTTTTCGTATCAAAAATTAATAGTAATTCTCTATTTCGAACTCATGTCGTACGATTATATGACCTCATGTCGTACGATTACAGATCTCATGTTGTACAACTATACACTCCCAAGTCGTACGACTATAGGATGCCATGTCGTACGACATGAGAACTTATTAACATTACTCTTCAATCTCAAAAATCATAACTCTTTGATTTTCAGCACGTTCTTTTCCTCGTTCATATTTTCAATATTCACACAAAATAAGAATCTGTTCCGAAATACCGAAATCTCAGCGAGGAAAATATAAAGAGAAAATCACAAACACTCATGGCAGCATCTACATTGTTCGTTCATGCAGCTCCTCCAAAGGAAGGCTTTGTATCTGCTTCCTTTAATTCCCATTGTGTTGCTTTTTTATCGTTGCACATAAATGTTTTATTTATAATGGTTTGACAAAATGCAATACACTTCTGTACAACTACATACAGGCCCAACCAAACTTTCTGACTATTTCAGTAAACAGACCTTTATCCTTAACTGGTATATTAACAACAATGCTTTCCTTACCTGAAGTTTCCAGATAATAACCTTCATCTGGCAAACGATCTTCAGGTATTGTAGTATTGATTTTCAAATCCAGCACAAGGCTATTATCAGTCCCCCTCACATTAAAGTACTCCTTATCTCCTTCAGGAGACAAGAACAAGGAGCGCAGGTCTTTCTTTCCCATGCAGAAATCCTGCAATCTCTTACTGGAAATACGAATTGCCGTATATTTGCATTCGGGAGTATCTTCATACAGCCGCAAATTCAACAAGCAAGTGCAAAATTACGAAATGTTTTTGTAAAAGCACTCCT
>CAMBBY010000035.1 GCA_945863825.1 uncultured Prevotella sp.
ACACAAGGAGTATCGTCGGCAGCGTCAGATGTGTATAAGAGACAGGTTTAAGACTGGCAACCTTCTGGAACCAAAGGTAGAGATGGACGACCAGATAGCCGGTGAGACCGGTGAGGCGTTCGGAACTATCTATGGAGATGGCAAGTTGCGCATCAGCCAGCCTTCACTCTATACCTCTTATTATAATACCTGCCAGAACTATGTATTGCAGTATGTCAACATGAGTGTCGATAAGAAGGACGGTACATCATTTGGTAATGTAGGAACCTTCATCACCATGTTTGAGTGGGTAAGCGATGCAGAGGCAGAGAGACTCAAAGAACAAGGTTATTAAGCCTTTCGGGTGCTTATATAACGCAGATATATTCAAGAAAATAATAATAGAATAACAATATGAAAAAGTTAATTTCAAGATATTGGCTCGTACTTGTGGCGCTGGTTTCAGTGACCTTGTTCACCGCTTGTTCCAGCGACGACGATGCCGTAAATCCTGTATTTCCACAGGTACAGACTATCGCCGGTGAAGCTGGCGCTGAGTTGAACTTCACCTTCGATGCCAACGAAAGCTGGAGCCTTTCTTCAGACAAAATCTGGTGTAAACTGGTGCAGGGTGAGAAAGCAGACGCCTTCGTTATCAATGGTACTGCAGGCAAGCAGACCATCAAGGTTAAGATTACTGCTGATGATGCCAGCAAGGATATGAGCGTGGCTCAGCTCTTCCTGAATATGGGTGGTCAGAAGGTTGCCATCGCTGAGGTTAAGCGTTCGGCTGCCGGCTATAAGTTGCAGGTATTCGATGCGGCTGGCAATGATATCACCGAGACAGGTATCACTGTAGGTTACAATGTATACACCAAGTTTACCGTAAAGTCAAACTACCGTTTTGCTGTTACCAATACTCCAGCTTGGGTAGACTTGGAAGGCGGTTTCCTGGTAGGTACACCTAACGAGGCTGTTGTTGGCGGTGTTTCCTTCAAGGAGAATCAGGGCGTAAGTGCTAAGTATGCCATCGCTAAGGACGGCAACTACACCATCACCTTTACTTCTGAGGATGGCAAGGCTGCTGTAACCGTACCTGTTATCTATAATGGTATGGCTACCAGCACCATGGATGTTACTTATCCAACCTCTTCACAGTGGGCAGTATGGAATGTATCTCTCGATGGTAAGGTGTTCACTCAGAATGGTTCTAGCCTGAATGGCGGTGATACCAACGATTTTACCTTCTACAACTTCGTTCCTTTCACCCTCAAGACCTTGGGTGATGCTTACCAGCTGGTAGTCTTCGAAAACACGGAGAATGGTTTGTTTGAGGATGGAACTGGTGCTGTGAAGCTGCAGGGTGAGAAGGGTGATGTGAAGCTCACAGTCGCTCCATTAGGCAGCGGAAGCCGTGAGTTCTTGGTTTATGCATTGCCACAGAGCGTATTCGAGAGTCTGGAGAATGGACTCGACGGAATGCTGGAGGAAGACTTCATGACTGTGAAGAGCGATTACGACCGTTACTTCCTGATGGATGTTGTACAGAAGGAGGCCAACTCTTCTGCAGATGATCAGTCTGCAGCACCGACAATCTTGAAGATGAACTACTTGCCAGTAGAGTGCAAGAAGGATAAATCAATGTATGGTTCTATCATATCAGAAGTATTTGGCTACAATGGTGACGAAATATATGTCGCTCAGTCAGAAGTAGGAAGCTCTCTTACAGTTAATCCTAATATCAAGGATTGGGATCCTACCACTATGATGGAGACAGGCTATCTTACAGTTATGGATAGCAACGGAAATGATGTTTATGCAGAGCCTAGTATGGATGAGAATAATAACTGGATATTCATCGTAAAGGTTCCTGCTGCTACTCCGATATTTATGGTATTCGAGGACAACGGAACTCCTGTAAAGGTTCTTGTTGTTGAATCTCCTGGTGAGGGAATGAGTAAGAAACATACTTCTATCAGAAAAATTAGAAAGTAATGAACAGAATGAAAATATTTTCAAAGGCACTCTTGTTGCTCTTGGTCTCTCTCCTGACCTTTGCAGCAACAAGTTGCTCGGATGATGAGACCGGAGGCTGGGACGGTACATATGGATATGTGCAGTTCAAACTCAGCAAGAAGGTTTCTTCAAGAGCTACTCGTGCTGCTGCCCTTGACAAACTTGAGAAACTGGATGATGCCAAGAAAATCAAGGTGGTCATGGAGCACAATGGTACGACTGTATCTCAGACTTTGGTGCTCAATTCTTATAATTCAGAGAATGCTGAGTATGGTCTGAGAAGTGAAAAACTGCAACTTGCCTCTGGTACCTACACCGTCATCGGTTTCTATCTCTATGATGCTGTAGATGAGGAGTTGTTGGCTTCTTCTGCCGGCGAGACCTTCACCGTTGTTGGTGGCGGTCTGGAAGTACAGAACCTCATGGTGGAGACTGTGGAGCGCGGTAAGGTGAAGTTCAATCTTGTCAAGGAATGGGAGAAGACCCGTGCCGGTAATACCGAGTATCTCTTCTCTAACATCCGATTGATTGATATCAGCGTAACCAACCTCTTTACCCGTGAGACTTTCACTTTCCCTGGCGTTAAGGTGAAATACAAGGAGTCAAGTGAGGAGCATCAGAATCCTGATGATGAAAACGATAAGTATATGGAGGTGGGTACTGCCTACTGTGATTCTACTGTATGGCTTCCTGCTGGTACTTACCAGGTTACTTCTTATACTACTTACGGTCAGACTGGTGCGGTGAAGACCAAGTATGAAACCCAGCCTGTAAAGGGTGAGGCGTTTATCGTAGAGGATAATCAACTGAATGATAAGGCTCAGGTGCCTATCCTGCTCTCCAAGACCAAGGAATACATCAAGGATTATGAGGCTCTGAAGGCTATCTGGGAATCTCTCCAGGGTAAGGAGTGGAGCTTCTATGGCGATGCTACTTTCAAGGGTGCTAACTGGAACTTCAACAAAGAACTCGATATGTGGGGCGACCAGCCTGGTGTTACACTCAACAGCAATGGTCGTGTCATCGGTCTCGTCATCGCTGGTTTCGGTGCCAAGGGTATCGTGCCAGATGCTATCGGACAGCTCACAGAACTTCAGGTACTCAACCTTGGTTCTCATGATGAGAAGATTGGTGCCAACATCTTCAATAATTACGATGCCAACAGTCTGAATGCAGCCAAGAAGAGCACTATGCGTCATGACTATGAGACCAAGTTCTTGAAGTATGACCCACGTGCCAATATGTCGGATATGATTGTAGAAAGCTACAACTCAGACCCTAAGGTAGCTCCTAAGAACAGAATCAAGAAGGACAGCCGTATCAACCTGAAAGACGCTCAGATCGGTACATTGACCAACAAGATTACAGGTATATCTAAGGCCATCTGTCGCCTGACTAAGTTGCAGCAGTTCTATATTGGTAACTCTTCTATCACATCCGACGAGGTTTGTGCGAAGTTCTACAATGCAGACGATGCCGTTTATGGTAAATTTGCTCAGGAGTTCAAGGAAGAGGATTGGGACAACATGACCAACCTGACCGATATTGAGCTTTACAACTGTCCAAAGATCAGTCGAATTCCAGACTTCTACTATAATCTCCCTAATTTGCAGGCGATGAACTTGGCTCGATGCAAGGGCATCTCTGCTAATCAGTTGAGAAATGATTGGACTCGCTTAGCTGAGGAGAAGACAGGTAAGACTCTCCAGATTCTCTATATGAGTTACAATAACCTGGAGGAGTTCCCTGAGTATTCTGCATTGAGAAAGATGGTAAATCTCGGTTTGCTCGACCTGGCTTACAATAATATCAAGAAGGTACATCCGTTTGGTTCTGAGGTAGCTCTCTCTTCTCTCTATCTGAACAACAACCAGATTGAAGAGATTCCTGCTAATCTCTGTGCCTTTACAGAAGATGTAGAGAGTCTGACCTTCGCTCACAACAAACTGAAGAAGATTCCGAATATCTTCGATGCAAGTTCTGTTCGCGAGATGGGTTCTGTGGATTTCTCTTACAACGAGATTACAGGTGTAGATAATAGTCATGGTACCTACAAGGGTATCAATGCAGCTTCAGTCAGTCTGTCAAACAATAAAATAGAGAAGTTCCCTTCTGAGTTGTTTACAGCAGGTTCTCCAATCACAACCATTGATTTGAGTGGCAACCAGATGCGCACCATCCCTAAGGGTTCTATCAGCGGTAAGAAGGCTTATCTCCTTCAGGTGATTGACCTTCGATTCAACAAACTGACTTCACTCTCAGATGATTTCCGCTCAACTACATTGCCATACATTACCAATATGGACTTGAGCTACAACTGCTTCACCGAGGTGCCAACCCAGCCATTGAACAGTGCCGTGCTCCGTGCATTTGCTATCAATCATCAGCGTGATGAGCAGACCAAACAGCGTTGTCTGCGTACCTGGCCAACAGGTATCACCACCTGTCCAAGTCTGATTCAGTTCCAGATAGGTTCTAATGATATCCGTAAGGTAGATGAGACATTGACTTCTCATCTTTATATTCTGAACATCGCTGACAACCCTAACATCTCTATCGATGTAACCAGCGTCTGCCCTTACATCAAGGCTGGTGTGTACATGCTGTTCTACGACAAGAATCAGGATATTCGCGGTTGTGATGCTTTGGATCTTGAAAATTAAACGAAAAGAAAGTAAGATAATATGAAATATATTAATAAACTTACATGGCTCCTCGTTCTGGGTGCTGGTCTGATGACCGCATCCTGCAGCGATAGCGATGATGTAGATATCCCAGGCGGACTCTCCATCGACAAGGAGCAGATAGAAATAGGAGCTCAGGGCGGTAGCGAACAGCTTGCCATTGCTGCCTCACAGAATTGGGTGGCTAACGTGGATGAACCTTGGCTGATGATCACTCCTGCCAATGGCGTGGGTTCTACTACTGCAACTGTGGTAGCTGACTCTACTCTGATGAACGGACGCCGTACTACCGATATCGCCTTTATCGGCGATAACGGTCAGCGCCGCACCGTTTCCGTGGTACAGTTTGGTTATGGTAAGCAGATTGACATCAAGGAACCAACTGTAGAAATCGAAAATTCAGAATCATACAATAAGCGTGCTTTCGAGAGTTTGATTTCTGCCAATGTAGAATGCAAAATCGGTAAGATAGAGTATTCTTTCGAGGGTGATATGACTGATGCCGAGAAGGCTGAAAACGAGAGCGAACGTGAGGGTTGGCTCCTGAATAGCAAGGATGAGGATAAACTGACAGGTACCAATATCGGAATCGTCCTTGATAGAAAGGCTCGTCCTCGCAGCGTCAACTTCAAGTTCCGCTGGGCGATGAATGTTGTTCCTGCTGTTCGTGTGGCAAAGGTTCACTTAGTACCGGTAAAAGCTGAAGACAAACTGGTGGATGCAGATGGTAATCCTACCGATGATGTCATCCTGACAGTTCGCCAGAAGGCAGCCTTGAAAATTGAGGATAATCGTGCTGGAGACTCTTTGTCTATCATTATGATCAATCAGAAATTAGGTAGTATGGCTACCTTCGATACCAGCGACAATATGCGTAACTGGTCGAACGTGACACTTTGGGAAGCAACTGATGCTTTCGTGAAGAGCCATCCTGAGGCTTTGGGTCGTGTGCGCTCTGTGAAGTTCAGCATGTTCAACCTGAAGAGTGGAGAGTCTCTTCCTAAGGAAGTTGGCAATCTGAAATACCTGGAGTCTTTCTCTCTGGCCGCCAATGAGAACAACCAGATTCGTGAAGTAGAGGTTGGTGAGGATATCTGTGAATTGAAGTATCTGAAGAACCTGACTATCCAGGCGTATGGTATGACCCACTTGCCAGCTAACTTCATCAAGTTGGGTAAGTCCTTGGAGTCACTTAATCTGGTAAGTAACAACTTCAATAAGTTGTCTGACATTACGAATGTAGTGAATGAGAAGAACTTCCCTAAGTTGCGTAATCTCATCTTCTATGCTCAGCGTCGTACAGATGTAGCTATCGATCTTTCAAAATTGGAAAAGAACGGAAATAGTGACTATATCTATAATACTTACCCTATCGGTATGTATGGAAAGGTCAGCAAAGGTACCAGCGATCGTCAGGCTCTTCTGAAACTCCTTACATGGGAAAAACTGAATTCCCTGGAGTTGTCATACTGCTTCCTGGAGGGTGAACTTCCAACAGATGAAGAGATGACTGAAGCTTTGGAGGCTGCTGGCAAGGCTACCCGCTACAGCAGGGCAGACTTCTCTACCAATAAGGCTGATTATCTCGACAAACTGGTAGGTGATACCTGTAAATGGTTGCTCTCTGGCTGGGATAATCCAGTAACCTGCAAGCACAAGGATGGTTCTGTAGTTTATGAGGATGTTTATCCTCTTCAGGTGCCACGTGTATTGCCTAACTGCCGTCAGTTGTCACTCAACCTCAACTTCCTGACTGGTGCGGTGCCAAAGTGGATTCTTTATCATCCACATCTGGTAGAATGGACTCCTTCTATCATGGTATTCAACCAGCAGCCTAAGGGAAAGAACAGCGATGGCGCTGCCGTTGGTTTCTCTAATATGACAGAGGATAGCTTCAGTTTCGATTACTTCTACGGAACCAGCGACCCTGGTAATAAATGGGAGGTTCCAGGGGTAGCTTATCCGCTCTATTATCGTACTTATGTGGCTGCAGGTGATGTTGATGAGGCTTCCGTGCTTGCCAAGTACAAGAGAAATGTAACTTTGAAAAGATAATTTCTAACAATATAGAAGCAAACAATGAAGAAAAAGTTTTTCTATATAGCAATGGTCGCTTTGGCTTTGACAGGTTGTGCAGACAACCTGTCGGGCATCGACTCTTCTGATGGCAAGACCAACGAGGTTGTCATTCCTGCAGATGCTGAGAATGGTGAATTGTTGATTAAGTTCAGTCCTGAGATGAGCGATATTCTCGACCAAGCACAAAGCACAGTGACACGTGCAGGTGTAGCAGGTACCCGTTCGGGTATTCCTTCTACAGATGAGGTGCTCGATATTCTGGGCAGCTACAGCTTCAAGCGTGTGTTCCCTGTGGATGAAAAGACAGAGGCTCGTACTCGCGAGGCAGGTCTTCACTTGTGGTACACCGTGAAGTTTGACAAGAATACTGATTTGAAGGTTGCTGCAGAGCGATTGAAGCAGCTTGGTGAGATTTCCAAGGTGCAGACCAATGGACGTATCAAGCGTGCCTACAAGACTGACAGCAAGCGTATCTATCTGAATGAGAATGCACTCAAGGCTAAGGCTGCTACCCGTGCTGTAGCCGATGGTACACCCAATGACCCTGGTTACGCTTTCCAGTGGCACTATAACAACCTGGGTGAAGGTAATTATGCTTTCGAAAACCTGAATGATAATCATGCTGGTGCCAAAGCTGGCTGTGATGTCAATGCAGCTGAGGCTTGGAAGACTTGTACAGGTGATCCTTCCATTATCGTAGCCGTGCTTGATGAAGGCGTGATGTACACTCACCCTGATCTGGCTGCCAATATGTGGTGCAACCCTGGTGAGACTACCCAGGGAGCCAAGACTGATGGCGATGGTAATGGCTATGATGGTGATCTTCACGGCTACAACTTCGTAACCGAGAGTGGCGATATTACCTGGACTGATGCCAACGATTCAGGTCATGGAACTCACGTAGCAGGTACAATTGCCGCAGTCAATGGTAACGGCATTGGTGTTTGTGGTGTAGCTGGTGGTGATGGTACTCCTAATTCTGGTGTGAAGATTATGTCATGCCAGGTGTTTTCTGGTCAGAATAGTGTAACTTTAGCAGGAGAGGCAAGAGCTATCAAATATGCAGCCGACAATGGTGCGGTGATTCTCCAGTGCAGTTGGGGTTACAACTCTTCAGAGTCAAGTATCATCAGTGGTTATACTCCTGGTCCTGCTACCGAAAAGGAGTGGGCTGAGACTTATCCTTTGGAGAAGGAGGCTTTGGATTATTTCATCCATAATGCCGGTTCTCCTAATGGTGTCATCGATGGTGGTATTCCTGTTTTTGCTGCTGGTAATGAGTATGCAGGAAATCCTGCGCTGTCTCTTATACACATCTGACGCTGCCGACGATACTCCTTGTGTAG
>CAMBBY010000036.1 GCA_945863825.1 uncultured Prevotella sp.
ATAGCCACGCTTTCGACCTGTGCGCAATTGGAACGTGATAATATCTCATTCCGATAGCAGTCAGGACGGAAGCGGTATATAGAGAAAGGTGGAAAACTCGGACGCAAGGTAGGCTCTGTAAAGACAGCGTAGTAAGAAGATTGTCGGAAGACCAGAAAGAACGCTATCCAAAGATGGGCGTTTCACCGCGAAATCTGTGGGATATGAAGAAATTCTACGAGCGTTTTTGTCACTCGGACATAAAAGTGCGACAAGCTGTCGCACTTTTGCCTTGGGGGCATATATTGCATCTTCTTCAGAGAGTTGGTGATGATGATGCAGCAATGCTTTTCTACGCAAAGGAGACACGCTCTAAAGGTTGGAATCGCGACTTGCTTCTCAATGCCATTAAACTCAAAATGTATGAGACACAGGCATTGGCACGAGTAGACAACAATTTCGACCGAACAACAAGAGTGCTTGCCATCATGCAAGTGGCTGACTCCAAGACCACTCTGAAACAGATTTCCAGCCATGGAGACACGTTCCGTATCGGCAACAGGATCATCGAAGCCCAAATGGCTTCCTATGGTAAAGCTTATCTGAAAGTAACAAACACGACTATAGAAAATGTAAGTTTTGAATATTCGGAATTGGGAAATTCCACATTAAATGATACCGTCAATGGGACGGTTCATAAACAAACACAAACTGATCACGTCAATATAAAGACCAGGGCCATCAAATAAAGTTAGTGATAACTGAAGCCCGTTTTCATTGTCTATATGAATGCTTCAACTGCTTGGATTGCCATAGACTAAAATATCGCCTTTTGGTTGGAAACTTTTTATAGTATAAGTCATTTTCCTCTTCCCTATTTTTGAATCTTCAAATTTAGGGAAATAAAAGAGTGAGCAAGTTACATATCTGATACTAACAAGTAGTGAGAGTGTTAAAAGTGGGGCTGATAGAGATGAAAAACCGAATTTTGTATCGTTGTTTGGAAACAAATCATTATCTTTGTACTATAATTCAAAACAAAATGGGCATCAACAAGCTAAAAGTGGTGTTGACAGAAGAAGCACAAGCCTTTTTGGATACTGAGGAAGAGACTTTGGTTATTGCCACACATGGCATAGTCAAGAAAACTCAAAAAACACCTTTAAAGGAGATTGCCAAAGCAGAAGAGATAAGAAAAGAGTATTTTAACAATAAAAAGAAATAGCATTATGGCACAGATGAAATTGATACCAGCAGACAATATGAAAGATAAACTTTGGGGTAAAAGAGGTACACCAGAGCGCGAAGCCATGGAAGCCAAGCTCAAAGAAGATGTGAACGCCTATATTGTAGGCGAAGCCATACGCAAGGCTCGATTGGCACAAAACCTCACACAAGAACAGCTTGGTGAGCGTATCGGGGTGCAGCGTGCTCAGATTTCAAAGTTGGAGAAAGGTACAAGTGTTATCACATTACCAACCATGAGCCGTGTGTTTCAAGCATTGGGTATTGCAACAGCAACTCTTGATTTGGGTATTGCAGGCAAGATTGCGTTGTGGTAAGATGACGGTTAGATTGTGTAATCTTGGCAGGAACCATTACAGGCAAATTGTCCGCAGTTTGCGGACGATTTCAAATTGCTTTAAGTCTGGCGTTTTCCTTTTCCAATTCTTGAATTCTTCGAGTAAGAACACTTACATCTGTTGTGCCCATAACGGTTCGCTCTCCCATCCATTTGGAAATCCAAGAGCTGCCAGATCTATCTCTGGATAATTGGAAAATAGCGTGTGCATTTTTCCCAACATATCATTGTTGGGTGATATGATATCAAGGAAATCATTGCCCATCGTCAGCAACTCACCCAAAATCCATGATGGAGGATATGGGTCGCAATAGCTGTTCTTGAAATGCTTGATAAATTCTTCTGTTGATTTCGCATATTCTCTGCCGATGGTGTTCTTTGTTTCTTGAAAAGTTCTTTGGTTGGCAAAGTGAACAGAATTTGTCAGCCAATAAGTATCTCCTGTCATCTGCACAGGAATGTTCATAATGGCACGACGAATAGCTATCTCTACTTTCTCAATCTCATTGAGAAGAAGCATACGCAACTTCTTGTCGAAGCGATAGAGATTCAACACTTGTTGAAAAGTTGTACCATCTTTATACTGATGAGTTTCCTTTGGAACTTTCAAGAATGGGTACATATAAGCGGAAAGGCGATAGTACCCGATGCTCTCCAAATACCGTACCGCTTTGTCTTCATCGGAAATAACAAGCCCACGACTTTTCAACAGAGCCATCAAGTCTGCCTCTGTCATATAATGTTTCATGAAGTGCGGTAATCTTTCCATTAGCGTATTTTGAGAGTAAACGTATATATACAAAAAAGCCCCACGCATTTGAGCATCGTTGAGAGGCTTGGTGGGAACTGACGATGCAAAGATACGAATAATCATTGATAATACAAACTTTTTAGCAGGAAAAATCACGCAAAAGTGGAATTCTTTGACATATTTACACTTAATAATGTTAAATCGGACCTTAAAATCATACTTTTCCTGCCAAACAAAGTGGTTTTCTGGGTAAAAGTGTTACCTTTGTAACGTCTATACCCATACCGGAAGCCCCGATGCAGGCATTTCGTAACAGTGTTCTCTACCCCTCCAGAAGTTCCTGCCATGCTCTCCAAGCGGTCCCTCGGGGACCACGTGATGGGGAACCGGTGAACACGAGACGAGCAACCGGTGCTCACGAGGCGGGCAACAAGTGCCCAAACTAAGGACTACAATTTGGGCAATATTCTGTTATGTCAATTAGTCTGTTCTATAAAAACTTATTGGCTTCATTCCTTCCTCCTCACCCAAACCTTATGGCTATGCTGACCTGTGGAACGGATAGGCGAATCAGCAGCAGCACAGATTTCACGAAGTTCCAGCGAGGCTGCAGTACGGCTCAGATTATTGATATAGGCATAGTCGGTGAGACCGATGAAACCATTCTCATCGATAACCTTCAAGGCTCGGGCGATGCGCTGCTCCCGGGTATAGATTTCCTTGCGAATCACCTTCACGCCGCTCATGTCTCGCTCCAGATCACAGTCGGTAGCCAGTTTCGCATCCTTCACCAACTCTGGCGAAGGCGTGAAGTTGACACTCTTCACGCCCACCTTACGATATATCATCTTGTCACTATCGTCCTGAATCTCCCTTGGCTTGTCATCCTCGAAGTCGAGCGAGAGAGAAAAGGTGCCGAGTTCATCGAAGGTTACATTGTAACCCATGGAAAGCAGACGCACGAGCATATCGCGCACATCCGCCACCACTGCTTCTATCATATTGGAAGGCAACGCACGACTATACATTTTCATCTTGTCGATGAACTCTGACTGAGACAATGTACGATTGACTACCATCTTGGGATAGACCCTACGCTTACCCGTATTACGGAGGTCTGTCATCTCTACTAACTTGTACTTTGGCATAGATTCCTTTCTTTGTTATTATAGTTTATAATCTTAAGTAGGATGATTCTTACAGCTCTATTCAGTTGTTCATTCTCCTACGAGATAGTTATGTTCAGCAACGGCGAACTTATATTCAACGACGTTGAACTTACGTTCGGCAACGTTGAACTTATATTCAACGACGCTGAACATAACTTATCCGTAGGCAAAGATACAACTTTATATAGGAAAAAGCAAGATTTCTCTCATATTTAACACAAAAAAATAGGTACGCCATCATCTAACGTACCTATTTTCTTTATCTTTATGTTCATCCCAAATCGGATTTCCTCAACTGAAAATTAGTTTTTCAACTTAAAGATCAGTTTTCTTCCCGCTCTTCTTCCTCTGTTTCCCCTTCAGTCTGTTTCTTGACGACAGCAAGTGCATTCTCCATCCATTCCTCATCGAGAGAGTTGACCGTAATCTTCGGCGGCTCAATCTTCTTGGAATGGCGGTAACGCTCTATCTAATGCCTGATTTCCCGGTTATCTTCTACAACCAATACCTATTATGAGGCAGCCCATCATTCACACCCAAATGTGAGAACAATGGCTTTTCCGTATATTTACCGAATATTGGCAAACATAGGATATATATAGCAAAGAATATCAAGATTATTTCACGACAACCTATAACTTAAACCATGCAACAAGTGGCAAATGGTCACTATACCCTCCTAAATACCTGGGACCCAGAAAGGTACGAAATGGCTTCTTACCACCATATTTTTCGTCTTCCTGCAAAAGGAAAGGCAAATCTCCCACCTCACAAGCGATTTTCTGCCCTACCAAAGCCTGACTACACAACATCTGATCAAGACTGCGCCATTCTCCATGGTAACGATAAGTACCCTTGGCTCCATTCCGTCCATGCGCATCCTGACTGATATTCACCAACTGATGATGCTCAAGAAACTGCAATGCAGGAGAATCAGAATAATCATTGAAATCACCCGTCACAATAATCTTAGCACCATGATTAAAAGAATAGATAGAATCTACAGCCTGCGATAACTGACTGGCTACCTGCAGACGATAAGGACGGGAAGCAGCCTCGCCTCCCCTGCGACTTGGGGCATGAACTACAAAAACATGAAGCGTATCTTTCCCCATCAAAATTCCTTTGGCATAAAGAATATCACGAGTGGGACGAGTTTCAGGCAAATGCTTGATACGTATAGCATGATGATGGAGCAGACGAAATGAAAAAGGCTGGTACATCAATGCTACATCTATGCCACGCTCATCTGGTGAAGAAGTCATCACATATTCATAACCAGCCTTGCGCAACAGAGAACGCCTGGTCAAAGCAATCATGGCAGAATCATTTTCTACTTCACAGAGAGCCACCAAATCCGGCAAATGCCATTGATTTTGGCATCCCTTACCTTGCAACTGATTTTTCTTGCTCTGGCTTAGACTGCCATTATATATATAATAAGGTGTAGCCAACTCTCCTAAGGCAATAATTTCCTGAGAAAGATGATTGATTTTCTTCCAATATCGGGTTCTTGTCCAGTGATAATCACTCTCTGGCAGAAACTCCGTATCATTCTTCAGAGAATCATGTACGGTATCGAAAAGATTTTCACAATTCAACTCTACAAACGTGAAAAAGGAAGATAAAAGAAGAGATAAAAACATAATTATGAGATTGTAAAGTCGCATCCACACATGAAAATTACAAATTTTAGAAGGTTTCTCAACAAAATAGCATTGATTTTCTGCCTATTCTCTTTGTCAAGTCAGATTTTTACATTATCTTTGCAGACAGATTGCTGTTCATGCCATCTTACAAGCAATCCAAACTATCCACAAAGGGTTCCATAGTTTAATGGATAGAACGGAGGTTTCCTAAACCTTTGATCCGAGTTCGATTCTCGGTGGAATCACATGGAGATAGGTATCAGCATTCAAGCAGAATCGATAAAAGGTCGCTTCCATTCTGGAATGCGACCTTTTATTATATCTTTCAGTTCCTCAAATCATTGAAATGTCCTTCATCCAAAATATTCACTTCATAGAATATCCTCTTTAGAACATTCACATTCTCTTTGGAACATTTTCTCCATCTGGTTTTCACCAGACGGAGAAATTATTCATGTTAATTCGCTTCTATATGGTTATTGATCTGCCCAGTATTACTTAACAGCAACAACCTCTGCCTCAGCAGGCTCTTCCTTAATCTTACGACCAAGAACGATGTAAGCCATTGGAGAAGCAATGAAGATAGAAGACAAAGTACCGAATACAACACCCAAAATCATAGCGAATGCGAAGCTGCGGATACTGTCACCACCGAGGATGAAGATACAGAGCAACACAATCAAGGTAGAAGTTGAAGTATTGATAGTACGTGCCAATGTCTCATTGATAGAAGCATTGAAAAGCTGCTGGCGATCACCCTTAGGATGAAGCTTCATGTTCTCACGGATGCGGTCGAACACAACCACCTTATCATTGATAGAGTAACCAACCACGGTCAGGATAGCACCGATGAAGGTCTGGTCAATCTCTAAAGAGAATGGTACAAGGCCCCACAAGAGTGAGTAGAAACCAATAACAGTCAAAGCATCAAATGCAAGAGCGATAGTAGAACCTACAGAGAATGCTACGTTGCGGAAACGGAGCAAAATGTAGAGGAAGATAGCTATCAATGCGAAAAGCACACTGTAGATAGCACCCATTGTAATATCCTTAGCTACAGAAGGACCTACCTTTGTACTACTGATAATAGAACCGCCCTGGCGTACATCTGGATTCTTGAAAGCCTCAACATTCTGCTGAGAAACCAAACCAGCCTTCTTCAATGAGTTATAGAGGATTGTTTCAGCCTCATCATCTACTGTAGGACTGTTGCTCTCAATCATATAGTTGGTAGATACACGGATGGTTCTTCCATCTGTACCGATAGCAATAGCACTTGTGTTAGCCTTGGTTCCATCTGCATTGACAAATGCATCACCAAGAACAGTACGAATCTGCTCTGGCTCTACAGCTTTCTCAAACTGAACTACATAGTTACGACCACCGGTGAAGTCAATACTCTTGCTCAAGCCACGAACTACAAAGCTACCAATGAATACGACAGCTGCAACAACTGCTACAGTAAAGGTAGTCTTGTACATAGACATGAACTTGTACTTCTTGCCCTGCATCAAGTTGTGAGAAACTGGAGTATCAAACTTGCAATGCATCCACTTGTCGTGATTCAACTTATAATCGTAAACCAAACGAGTCAGGAATACAGCAGTAAAGAATGATACAACAATACCGATAATCCAGGTTGTAGCGAAACCACGAACAGGACCGGTACCAGTAACAAGCAGGATAACACCTGTAATCAAAGATGTCAAGTTAGAGTCGAAGATAGCAGAGAAAGCATTACCATAACCGGCAGCCACAGCCTGCTTCATACCCTTGCCAGAACGGAGTTCTTCCTTGATACGCTCATAAATAAGCACGTTAGCATCCACGGCCGTACCCAAAGACAAGACCATACCGGCAAGACCCGGCAACGTCAAGGCTGCTTGGAATGACGTCAAGATACCTAATGTGAAGAATACATTGACAAGCAATGCAAGGTTAGCCATCATACCAGGAATGATGTTGTACATCATCACCATGTAAACCATCAAGAGTACGAAAGCCACAACGAATGAGATGATACCCATCTGGATAGACTGTGCACCGAGAGTAGGACCAACAACTTCCTCCTGAACGATACGGGCAGGAGCTGGCATACGACCTGACTTCAAAGTGTTAGCCAAATCCTTCGTATCTTCGATAGTGAAGTTACCAGTAATCTGAGAACTACCGCCGGCAATCTCACCATTTACACGAGGAGCAGAATAAACTACACCATCCAAAACAATGGCAATAGCCTTACCTACGTTAGCCTTAGTCATCTGAGCCCATCTACGAGCACCCTCAGTATTCATCTTCATGCTTACACATGGAGCACCAGTAGTAGGTTCAAACTCGTCCTTAGCATCAGTAATCACATCACCCTCCAATGGAGCGCGACCTGTACTGGTAGTCACCTTCAAAGCATGGAGTTCATAGATGTTCTTCACATTCAAATGGTCAGCTGGTTTAGCACTCCAAAGCAACTTCAAGTCTGAAGGCAACACCTGCTTAGCCAAAGCAGAATAGAGCAACTTATTGATAGCTGCAGTATCGCGAACACTTGCATAACCCACAGTGCTCAGCCCCTGTCCAGGAACCAACTGCAAACGAGCCAGCAATGGATGAGCCTTGATGGCAGCAGCACTCTGCTTTTCAGCATTGATCTTAGACTTAGCCTCATCACCCTTCTTGAGGTTCAACTTAGGAGCAGCCTTAGCAGGTTCTGCCTTTGCAACTTCTTTCTTAGCAGAATCAGCTGCAACAGAATCCTTAGCCTCTACCTCATGGTCGCCATTAGCAAGACGAGTGTCAAGCTGCTGGAGATAAGGAGCAATTTCCTCAGAGTTATATGTCTCCCAGAACTCAAGGTTAGCGCTACCCTGAAGCATCTTACGCATACGCTCAGGCTGGCTGATACCAGGCATTTCTACCATGATACGGCCCTGCTGACCTTCCAACT
>CAMBBY010000037.1 GCA_945863825.1 uncultured Prevotella sp.
TTGTCGTTTTACAAGTAAATTCCCACGAAACCCTATAGGTTGCGGATTTGAGGGTAAATAAGAATAATATGGTTTTAAAAATTGAAATTCCAGAGAATATAATATTAAGCAAGAATGACGAACTCGTCATCAGGTTTACAAACACACAGAATGCAACTTGCACTGTACATACTCCTTCTAACGATTTATCTATCGTCCCTAAGAGTACGGCTGCCGAAAGCCATAACACTTCTCTTCTTTCTTTTGTAAATCAGCTAAGAACACAATTTCTTCAACAGAATAAACTCAGATTAGCAGAAACTTATCAAAGTGCCTTGAACAGTTTCTGCCTATATATTAATAAGGTGGAAATACTTATGGAAGATATAGATAGCAAGATGATAGAAGGCTATGAGAGTTATCTCAAGCAGAAGAAGCTCACTCTCAATACCATTTCCTTCTACATGCGGATTTTGCGAGCAATCTACAACAGGGCTGTTAAAAGTGGAGTCATAGCAGATAAAAAGCCTTTCAATCATGTATTCACGACAATGACAAAAACTGCTAAAAGAGCTATACCTATCCAGACCATACAGAAAATAGCCCAAGCCCATATCACGAATAAGAACGAGGCATTGGCACGTGACCTTTTCCTGTTCAGCTTTTATACCAGAGGTATGTCGTTTGTAGATATAGCATATCTCAAAAAGACTGACCTCAACAACACGTACCTTATATATAAAAGGAAGAAGACTGGTCAGGAATTAAAAATAGCGTGGCGAAAGGAAATGCAGGAATTGGTGGACAGGAACAGTTCTAAAGACGGCGTCCACCTGCTTGGCATATTAGATGAAAACAGTGAGAAAAGTCTCCGATTCCAATATCATTATACACAATGTATTATCAACACGGCTTTGAAACGATTAGGAAAGCAGCTAAACTTAGAAACCAATCTTACCATGTATGTAGCTCGACATTCTTGGGCTACAATAGCCCGACAGAAGAATATTCCTCTCAGCGTGATTTGCGATGGCATGGGGCACAATTCAGAGAAAACTACTCAGATATATCTACAGAGTGTGGATGCTGAAACAATTGACCGATGCAACGACAAACTAATTGCTGCCATTACCAAATCTGACAAAAAGAAATAGATGAAGGAACTTTCTTGGAATACGAACGATAAGCTATGTATAATATCTCTCGTCAGGAGATAGAGAGAAAAAGCATAGAATAAAGTAGTTAATATATACAATGTTTAATTAATTTTTATCGTATGAAAAGAAAGTATTTTAGCGTATTACTTATGGGTGCTTTGACAATGACATCCGTAAGCACTCTTACGTCTTGTAAGGACTACGATGATGACATCAGCAATCTGCAGAATCAGATTGAACAGCTTAATGAGTTGGTTAAGAAGATTCAGGGCCAGATTGAAAAGGGTGCTATCCTTGAGTCTGTAACTCCTACATCAGAAGGCGTTACTATCAAACTGAGCAACGGTAACACTTACGACATCAAGAATGGAGCAACAGGTGCAGCTGGCCAGGATGGTAAGAATGGTACTGTATGGAAGATTGGTGAGAATGGAAACTGGTGGGCTTCAACCGATGGAGTAACCTATACAGATACCGGCATGGCTTCTAAGGGTACCAACGGAAAAGATGGTAAAGACGGTAAGGATGGCATCAATGGTACCGACGGAAAAGATGGCAAGGATGGCAAGTACTACGAGCCAAGAGAATCTACTGGTACATTCTGGGAGATTGATGGCGATAAAGCAACAGACACAAAGATTACTTATCTTGCTCCAGGTACTATCACTGCTGTATGGACTAAGGACGCTCTCGAACTCAATAATGTAAAGGGTGCAACAAATGGTAAGGTAACTATCAGTCTTACAACAGACTTGAAGGCCCTTGTATTCGAGCCAGACTTCTACTATGGTGGTATTGAGGCTTTGGATGTAGCATCTTATAAGTACAAACCATTGACAGTAAAGGCCGTATCTGCAGACGCAAATAACGGGGATGATGCGCCTTCTATCGCAGCAGGTTACGATACTGATGCTACTAAATATTTCACTTATGCACCAGAAATGACTGCTTCATATTTCTTGAACCCATCAAATGCAAAGATAGGTACAGATGTAAAGAACTACAAGTTCATTGCATACGACAAGGAATACGCTACTCGCTCTGTACAGGGTACAGACTTTACAGTTACAAGTGCAAAGGAAGCTAATGGCAAGGTATCAGTTTCTGCAAGCTATAGCGGTGAAGAAATCAAGAAGTTGACCAATGGTAAGGTTACTGTAATTGCATTGCAATACTCAGATAAAGAGAACACAGTTACATCTGATTTCGCTGCATTGAGAAATACCAACTATTATGACTTGGTACTCAACAATCCTAAGGGTGATGCAAACGCTCATACAGATGGTGATGATCACCTTTACACAACTGCAGCAGCAGCTATTGCAGCAGATCCAACTGCAAAGGTAGCTTACAATACTACCATCGATTTGCGTAAGTATGTTAATACACACCGTGTGGCTGAGAATGAAACTGGTTGTAAGGCATGGGATGCAAACGCTGCTGAGGGTAAAGTTGAGAAAATTGGCTTCAAATATAAAGTTGAATTAGTAGGTTACGAAGATGGTAATAACCATACCAAGCAGAGTGTTCATGCAGCTATCGCAAGCGATGGTTATACGCTTCGCCCACAAATGCCAAAAGACGGCAAACAGGAGGCTTATGGTGCAGGTGAACCAAATAAGGCTACTATTGACAAGGAGCCTTTGGTACGTGTTTCTCTCATCGACACCAAGAACAAGAACCAGATTGTTGCTGTAGGTTACTTCAAGGTAAAGATTACTTCTGTTGAAGAGAGCATCGAGAACCCTACTATCAATATGCCTGTAAAAGAGCAGGGATATACATTGACCTGTGGTGACAATGCATACATGACTCAGACCTTGAAATGGAACGAAATTGAGGAAATGATCCTTGCTGAGTTGAATATTTCTAAGGCTGATTTCCATAATAACTATGCATTAACAGGTTCTGATACTGATGCTACACAGTATAACGAAAATGGCGCAGTTGCAACTAAGGTAGGTGTAATTTCACAGACAACAGATGACGCAGATGGCACACAGACACAGGTTCTCAAATGGGTTGTTAAGAATGTAGAAGCTTACAATGCATTTAAATCTGGAAAGACGTAAGCGGCTCCGCGTTTATACCATTGTAGCTTTCTCGTTTGTTCGTACCTTTGCACCATAATTTTTTAATCGCATGAATTATGACAACAAACGAACGTTTTGAGAAGGCTTGGAATTCCTTCTTAATCTATTTGAATCGAAATCCAAAGGCTCACCTGACTCCTTTCTTGAAGGAAAGGCATGTAAATCACCGCACCATGCAAAATTGGATGTCCGAGAAGGGATATTCTGTCCTGCGTGCCAAGCATGAAATCCGTGAAGTTCAGGAGGCAGCCCGTAAGGAAAGAGCAGAAGCCTCTACTGCAAATACCGGCGTGATGTTCGTGCCTATGGAGTCTCCAACTATAGATCTTCCTGTGGAGGATCTTCTTCAAGGCATAAACATAACCTTTCCCAATGGAACCGTTGTGTCGGTCAAAAAAGGATGCGCCAAGTCTGTTATGGCGTTAATGAAACTTTATGAGAAGGAGGATGCGGTATGTTTGGATTAAATGAGAACACCCAATACTATGTCTGCCAGCGATACGTTCGAATGAACACGGGTATTAATGGCTTGTATCAGATAGTAAGGACGGAGATGGAGCTGCCACCACTTGGCGGTGCTGTCTTCATCTTCTTCTCCAAGAATCGCCAGCAGGTTAAACTGCTAAAATGGGACGGCGATGGTTTCTTGCTATATCACAAGCGACTGGAACGAGGAACCTTTGAATTGCCATTCTTTGACCCTAAGAACAAGCAATGCAAAATGCCGCACAAGACTCTGTCTGCCATCATGAGCGGAATTTGCCTTAAAAGTATGAGATTTAGAAAGAGGCTTAACTTATAGCAGTATTATAATGCCAATAACGTGCTGTATACCAATAAAATAGATAAAATTAATATCCAATAATACTTGCATATCTCAATATTTTTTCGTACCTTTGCACTATGACAAAGGACGAAATCATAGTACTTTTGAAGGAGCAACTTCAGCTTGCTAACGATACTGTGAGTTCGCTGACCATACAGGTCGGTGAACTCATTGAACGTATAAAGTCATTAGAAGAGCAACTCGTCCAGAAAGGAATCGCCATAGACAAAGCGAATCGCCAGAACAGGGCGCTCGGCAAGCTCGTTTCCGGCAAAAAGTCCGAACGTCAGGAGAAGTGTCTGCAAGACTCAATGACTCAGGAAGAATTTGACAGGAAGAAAAAAGAGCAGGCGGAAAAGAGAAAGGAGCGCAAAAACAATGGGGCCAAGCGTGACATGCATTATGAGATGGAGGAGAAACATGTTACGGTTAATCCAGACATGGATGCGGAACTTTTGAAGACGCTGCGCATCTATGGCACCCGCACCTGTGTGCGTTACAGCATGGAGCCCATCAAGTTCATCAAGACCGTATATCACATCAACACTTATACGGATGGAAATGTCCTGTATCCAGGAAAGACCCCACCAGCATTGCTGCTGAACTCATCCTATACATCTTCTTTTGCAGCAGGTCTACTGCAGTTGCGGTATATCTATTCCATGCCGGTGGAGCGAATCGTCAAATACTTTGCCGACAGTGGGTTCACACTAAGGAAAGCCACGGCAAACAAGCTGATTGCCAGAAGCGCAGACGTACTGGAAAATATCTATAGAGCCATCTGCCAAAAGGTGTTACAGCAGGATTATGTTACGGCAGATGAAACTTACCATAAAGTACTGCTGACGAGGGTAAAGCCTACAGACAATGGCTCGAAGAAAGGTTACCTGTGGGCGGTAAGCGCACCTAAACTGGGACTTGTGTTCTTCGTATATGAGGATGGATCACGTTCTGAGCAGGTCATACTTGATGTGTTCTCGGATTATAAAGGTACAGTACAGAGTGATGCATATGCTCCTTACCGGAAGCTGGAGTCGGATGCTTATCCGGACATTATGAGAATCGCCTGTCTGCAGCATGTCAAGAGAAACTTCATCGACTGTGGCAAGAACGACAAGGATGCACAGGAAGTAGCAGGCATCATCAACAGATTTTATCAAGAAGACAAAAAGCATAAGGTTGGCGTAAATGGATGGACAGTAGAGAAACATCTGGCTTATCGGCAATCATACGCACCGGACATTTTGCAGGATTTATTAGAGAAACTGGAGGAATTATCTTCCAGGAAGGATTTGCTGCCCAAATCGCCCTTGGCGCAAGCCGTCGGCTATGCCCTTAACGAGTATAATGCCATTTGTGACATTTTTTAAAGAGGTGATACTGCTCTCGACAACAATTATATTGAGAGAATCCAGAGGTACATATCGCTGTCGAGAAGAAACTCATTATTCTTTGGTTCGCACGAAGGGGCAAGACGAGGAGCTATCCTATATTCTATCGCCATCTCATGCAAAATGAATGGCATTAATCTGTTCGAATACATTAGCGACGTCATAGAAAAGACCGTAGAATGGCAACCAAATACTCCATTGGAAAAATACAGAGACTTGCTTCCTGACAGATGGAAAAAGCAGTAACAGCATTATTCAATCAGCTATTACTGCTTTTTTCAATTATGCAAGGTATAAACGCGGAGCCGCTTACGGAAAGACAGCTATCACTACATGGGTTTGCTACCAGCATCAAACAGATGCCAAGAAGAAGGTTTACTTGAAGTTCGAGTGGAACACTAATGGCGTCATCAATATCAAGCCTGCAACATCTTGGGGCGACAGCAACAAGACAAAGGGTTATTGGTATGGTCTCAACAATCCAGTTGCCGGCACAGGTTTCAATGAAATTCATGGCAATGTTGAGGTTGTTGGTACTTCTAACAATATTGTAAATGGTGCCGTAAGTGATGATGCTAATGATGAATTCGTATTCAACATCATGAACACGCTCGTTGGCAATGAGTTGAAGGCTACATTACCTTCTCCATACACTGGTCTTAACAGCCAGTTGAACTTAAAGTTCGCATTCGTAGAAGGTCATGGCCTCTATCCAAACGATAAGGGTGATAAGGTTTATGCTGAAAGAAGTCTTACTAATTGCGTTGCAACAATGGATCAGACCAAGGGTATCGTTACATTGAGTGACAATGCAAGAGCAAAGGAACTCTTGAATGCTCATGGTCATACTATAACAACAGAACTTGCAAACGCTTTGACTGCTAAGGTTAAGTAATGAGCCCACTTTAAAAAGTGCCATCAAAACAGAGGTGTACTTCAAAATGCTTACAGTTTAAAACTAAAAAGCATAAGAAGAGCCTTTCTATATGAAAAATTGCATTTATGAGCCTGTTTTTGGCTTATTTTTGCTGTTTAACTTTCAAATTGATAGTGCTCTGACTTTTTCAAGTAGACTCAGTAATTAAAAAGACTATGATAACAAGAAAACAAATTGCAGTTGCTACCTTAATGATATTAGGCACAACTGCCGCTATGGCACAAGCCACTTACACTAATAAAGATGGCAATGAGTACACATTCAAGAAGCACGCATTCCTCAACTTGCAGGGTGGTGCTCAGTACACACTTGGTGAGGCTAAGTTTGGTGACTTGATCTCTCCTAACGTTCAGTTGGGTATCGGTTACCAGTTCTCTCCTGTCTTCGGTATGCGTTTGCAGGCTAACGGCTGGCAGAGCAAGGGGGGCTGGAATGGTTATAAGGCAACTAAGGATGGTACTCCTTATACCGCCGATTACAAGTTTAAGTATGTAGCACCAGGCTTGGACTTTATGTTCAACCTCTCCAACCTCTTCTGTGGTTGGAATCCTAACCGCGTGTTCAATGTAGCTGCGTTCGTAGGTGGTGGTGCAAACTTTGCTTGGGGCAATGACGAGGTGAATGAAATTGCCGCTAACATTAAGGACCAACACAACTATCTCTTGGAGTATCTCTGGGATGGTACTAAGGTTCGTCCTTTCGGTCGTGCTGGTATCGACTTGGAGTTTAAGGTAAGCAAGTCTGTAAGCATCATGTTGGAAGGAAATGCCAACATCACTAGCGACAAATACAACTCTAAGAAAGCAGGTAACGCAGACTGGTATTTCAACGCATTGGCCGGACTTCGCATCAATTTGGGCAAGAGCCACACCAAGACAGAGCCTGTAAAGGAAGCGCCAGTACCAGTACAGGAGTATGTAAAACCAGAGCCAAAACCACAGCCAAAGGTTGAGGAGAAAAAGGTAGAAGAAATCAGACGTGATGTATTCTTCGTTATCAACTCTAACAAGATTGCTTCTAATGAAGAGAGCAAGATCAAAGAGGTGGTTGACTTCCTGAATGCTAACCCAGACGCAAAGGTAGTCGTAACAGGTTATGCAGATGCCGGCACAGGTAATGACAGAATCAATGATGCGATTTCTGCAAAGCGTGCTGCAGCTGTAGTAAAGGCACTCAAAGAGAAATATGGTATTGAAGAATCCAGAATCACTGAAGATTCAAAGGGTGCTCGTGTTCAACCATTCTCTGAGAATGACAAGAACCGTGTTTCTATCATGGTTGCTAAGTAATGACATCTTGATAAAGAGCTTAGTAAGATATTTACTATAGGTAATAAAAAGTCCGAAACAGATAGCTGATATGGCTTCTGTTTCGGATTACTTTTTTTCTTATATTAATAAAGTTTAAAGTGGTCAACTATATTTTTTATAGTTTCTATCAGAATAA
>CAMBBY010000038.1 GCA_945863825.1 uncultured Prevotella sp.
GTCGCAAACAAGTCTTCAGTACTTAGGAAATAAGCAATTTTCGTCGCTTTTCAAGCAAAATTCCATTAAATCCTACAGGTTGCAAATGAATGGAAAATCACTTTTTCTATAAAAAGTTTGGGAGAATCGATAAAAAAGCTTATATTTGCAACGTAAATCAAACAGTATCGCTTATGCTTAGCAAGAATGTACAAGAAATGATACCCAAGATACAGCAGTATCTTGCTAGCCAGCCCATAGAAAAGGCTTGGCTGTTTGGTTCATGCTCTCGTGGTGAAGAAACACCAAAGAGTGATGTTGACTTATTGGTAAGATACCAAGACAGTGACTCCATGTCTCTGTTCGATATCTCAAGAATCATGGTAAATCTCAAAAAGATTATCAAGCGCCCTGTAGATTTAATAGAAGAGGATTGCCTTCTTCCTTTTGCATCAAAATCCGCAAACCAAGATAAAATATTGATTTATGATCACAAAGAAGGACATGCCTGTATTAATGCCACAAATCAAGCAACTACTTGATTCTGTGCGGTTTATAGAAGAATAAGCATAAAGAGGCATGGCAATAAGTGGCAAAAAATCACCACTTATTGCCACGAATTACTTACTATATATCAACCACTTATCCGTCAGCGTGGTAGAAGTGGCATAAAATTAGAAAAAACTTTTTCTATATATAGGATGAAATATAGCCATCATAATAGCTATTTATCACGCCACCCAACCATATCCTTGTACTGCCATATCCACAAAATGTTCAAATAGCAGATGAGTTTTGTCATTGAACGACATACGATCATAGCTCATCGGCAAATCTTCATTGAGCGAGGTCTGTATCAAGGCTAACACTTGATGTCTTGGTTGTTCATCCTTATACCAATCCACCACCATCACCTTGTCCTTCTCCTCCAATAACTTTTTATAGAGGTTCTTGGAGGCAAGAATCACTTTTTGCTCCTCAGCCTTTGTAAGTTTCCTGCCAGAAGTCAACATATCGTAGATTTCCAACTCTTCTTCCTTCAATCCTATATCCGTGGAGCGAGATTGCTCCTTCTTCAGTTCTTCCACCAACTGGAGCAATTTTTCATAGTAATCCTCATTCTCACTTCCACCGGCATTATACTTGTCGATGATGTTCTTGTATCGCTCAGAGAACTTTACACGAGTACAGTTTCTGTTAATCATCTGCACCAAAGTTTGCTCGATGAAACTACGCAGGTCTTCAACCTCCAAAGCCTTGTAAGGAGTGGCGTTGAGTTCCTTTCGGAGATCCTCAACGTCTATCTTGCTCAGGTCGATGACTTTGCCTTGATGAATCATGTATCCCGGACGAGGATGGAGTTCATCCGCCGCCATAGAACCATCAGCCAAAGAGCCTGGCATTCCCACCATTACAGATGAAACGCTCTGATCTAGCGTCTCAGCCATACGCTGCTTTGCCCTGCGCAACTTCTCATCGTCTATCTGGTTACAGAACAAGCCGTTCAAGTATGCTAACGGCGCAAACTTTTCATTGTACCAAGCACGTTCAAATATCTCAGGCTTCGCTGCATCATATAGATTCATCAGGAGATTGGTGAGAACCTTGAATCGGTCTTTCCATTCGTCTTTCTCTAAGATGCGGTTGTATGCCTTACGGAACATTTCCAGCTGGTCGAGGGTATTACCTTCGGCAATAATGCCATCAATCTTGACACCAAGCGACAGCAAGAACCCATCGCATTCCACGATTGTTCGGTCGATGTTCGCTATCAACAGCCCGATATCCTTAGCAGGATAATCCATATCATCACCAGTGGATGCATAATCAGAAAGAGCTTGCTGCATATACTTAAACACGTTGACGTAATCGACGATGATGCCGCAGGACTTGCCTGGGAACACACGATTGGCTCGAGCAATAGCCTGCATCAAGGTGTGTCCTTTCATCGGTTTGTCAAGATAGAGCGTAGAGAGTGACGGAACATCAAAACCTGTGAGCCACATGGCACAGACGAAGACCAAACTTAAAGGGTCGTCCTTATCCTTAAACCTGTCTTCAATATCCTTGCCATCGGCTGTTATGGCCTCCAACTTTTTGCGATGAAGAGTAATGTCAAGCCCTTGGGCTGCAAACTTTCCTTCCTCACCGTCCTCCTTACTGATAACTACAGCCATTTCCACCTTGTTCATATAGGCAAGCATAGCGTTTATCTTCTCTCGCTCCTCCTGTGTCTTAGCTTCGTTGCGTTCCTTCACCAGCGCCTTCTTTTCCTCTGCCCAATATTTCTGCACCTTGTCGTACATTCTTACGGCGGTGTACTTATCCACACTTACAACCATACCTTTCCCCATGAATCCACGACGAGGGAAATGGTGGGCAATGTCCTTGGCTATGCGATCTAAGCGTTCCTCACGCTTGATTACTTCCAAGATGCGAGAGGAAGAATTCTCTAAAAGCTCCTTCTCCCGACCATTGAGGTTTTCTTCTTCGCATATCTGGTCGATATCAGTATCAAGCCAGTTGTTGGTCAATCCCACCTCCGGCACTCTTCTGCTATAAAAAAGCGGCACGGTACTACCATCCTCGATGGCTTGGGCGAAGTTATATTCTGACACATAGTCGCCAAACCACTGATTGGTGAGTCTCTTACTTTCCAAGAGCGGTGTACCTGTAAAGGCGATGTAGTTGGCATTTGGAAGTCCCGTATGCATATTCTCGGCAAGCTGCTTGTACTGGGTGCGATGCGCCTCGTCCACCAAGACAAAGATGTCATTGCGGCCGGAAAGGAGAGGGTATTTCTTGGTCTTATCGTACTGGAATTTATGTATCAACGTAAAGACCATCGGCTTATTAGTTCTGAGAAAATCCCTCAGCTGTGTGGAGTTCTTAGGTTGGCACTCTTCCTTGTTGCCAATTACCTCAGTACGCACGAAAGTCTTGTGAATCTGATCATCCAAGTCTTCACGGTCGGTAATCACTAGGAAGGTAAAGTTGCCATGCAACTTACGTTTTACCTTTCTCACGAACATCACCATTGAATAACTCTTGCCCGATCCCTGGGTATGCCAGAACACACCAAGCTTACCGTTCAGTTTCTCTCGATTCCTGACGCTCTTCATCAGATTGTTCACACCAAGATACTGGTGGTTCTTCGCTATGATTTTTATCCTCTTGTTGTCGAAGAAAACGAAATTCTCAATATAATCCAAGAGACGTTTCTTTCGGAACAGACCATCAATCAAATTAGTTACACTCAGTCCATGTTCTTCTATCTGCTCTCGGTTGAATTTCTCCTTCTCGTCATCAACACGTAGCCATTCGAAAAAGAACTCAAACTTACTTCCCCACGCCCCTATCTTGGTTTGCAACCCATTACTCAACACACAAATCTGGTTGAAAGCAAAGATGTTCGGAATATCCTGGCGATAGCTCGTCAGGTTCTTATTGTAGGCTTCCTCTATCTTGACTGTAGAATTTTTCAGTTCGATAAAGACCACAGGCAAGCCATTCACAAAGAGAAGCACATCGGGACGGCGATAACGATAATGCCCCTTAATCCACATCTGGTTGACGCAATGGAAATCATTGAGCAGAATGGCATCGAAATCTATCAACTTCACAATATCAAAGTCTTCCTTGCCGTTCTTGCGAATCGGTACTTTGATGCCATTTCTTATCTTCTGATAGAGACTATAGTTGGTATCTACCATATCCGTTCCTGTAAAGTCTTTCCTTAGGTCATGCACGATGTTCTGCAAAACAGTTTCTTCTATTTGCGGATTAATACGTTTCAGGGAAGCCAACAGAATATAAGGAAGGATGCACTCTGAAGGATTGGCACGACCAGTGGTTGAGACTTCATTCTGAGCCTCAACACGCGCATCACATTCTATTCGCTTCCACCCATACTCGGGTTGAGAAAGGCGGTTGCATATCGCCTGCTCTATATCGTCTTCACTGATAAATGACTTCATACTCGTTATTTTTTATCGGTTAGTGATTATGTTTAAATGCCTAAGTAGCTTACACTTTCTGCCGAGGACAGTCAGCCTGTCAGGCTATGACAGTGAGACTGCCTACGCAGACAGTCTTAGGAACTACCTTATACAGCATTCGGTAAGCCTCCTTTTCTGTCTCCATGCTTCGGGATTCTTCTCTCTATAGCATCCGATTTTCATTTTTGACCGCACACCGCACCAAGGAGCATCTAACTACTTGTATTATAGAGAATTTACCCCTGTGCGGTGTCTTGTATAGACCGCACCAGTCACCGCACAATACAGCACGCTTTTCTGAGCGTTTTTGTTATCGAGTGCTGTTGGCGTGCGGTCTTCGTGCGGTGGTGGAATCAGACAGCACTCAGCAACATCTTCATTTACTGCAAGTTACGCCGCATCCGTGCGGTGTGCGGTCTATTTAGCAAATTCGTTCTCTACAGAAGTAGTACATCATTGTCCGATGAAGTAGGCTTCGTTGGCGATTGAAGTAGTACTTCGTTGGCTAATGAAGTTAGCTTCATTGAGCATCGAAGCTATACTTCAAGTTTGCCCGACATGAGACGAGGGAGAAGGAGGTCTCGCTGGCGAGCAAGGAGAGTATTCTGTGCAATCAAGTTTTGCCGAATCTTAAAGTTAGCATCCAACATTATATTGAATTTTCTAAGTAAAGATTGGTCTGGCACAACGATCTTTATCTTTTCTATCATTCCCTTTGTCAAAAACTTAATGACCGCACCAGCAGCACCTACCAATAACCTATCCAATTCCGATTGAATTGTATAATATGATATGTATATGTGCGAAATATCATAAGGAGTTAGGACATAAGTTCTTTGATATGCCTCAAACTGACCTTTATATAGCTTTACATTTAAATCTCCATTACCAGCCAATATAATAGCGAAACAATCAAAAGAATAACTATCTGCCATCAAATCTGCTTTTGAACAAGTGAAAAACTTGTACTTTCCATTTGGCGAAGCAAAATTCGCATCTTTCTTACCAGTCACTATCGGAGACAACTTTCCAAAGTTCACGTACTTCCACCCTTTCGGCAAGCCATTCTCCATTTCCACCTTTTCATGTCCAGGGAAGCGAAAGCGGACGAACCATTCTTTATATAGATTCTCCGCCATTTTCTCCAAAAGACGAATACGCTTTGTATTGTTCTCTATCAGCATATCGTATGTGGAGAGGATGGAAGCAATTCGGTGCTGAATTGGCAAAAGAGGCAGATTCAACTTTATCCTTTTGACAAACTTCAAGTCTGCTCTCTGCCTTCCACTTGCACCAGTCATGCTGTTTGCCGCTAAATTACGTATATACTGTTGCTTAAACAAGTAATACACAAACTCTTTATCAGTAACCCCCTCTCTATTTCGAAAAACAAATAACTCCGTAGAGCCTATACCTTTATCTTCGATTTTAGCAACTGCCATTTTACCATTTTCAAGACATGGTGTTATTCGAGCCATCAATGTATCTCCATCTTCAAATTTACAACCACTTTGTCCAGAATAGGATACCAACGACTTCTTTGTAACAAACTTACGACCAATCTCGATTTTATCTATATCTATAAGTGAATACAACTGACCTTTTGTAAGTTTGACCGTTGGATTACATAGAACACAATCACCAAGTCTTATAAGATTTGTTTCCATACCCTATTCCTCCCCAAATAGTTCCACTATATTCTTCTCAATCTCTTTCTGCAAATCCTCAGCCTCAGCATTCAATTTCGAGAACTCATGGTTTAGTGACAGCATTTCCTGACGGAACTCCACAGAAGTCATTCCGTCATCCTCTATCACTACTCCCACATAGCGACCAGCATTCAGACTCCAGTCATTGTCCTCGATGCCGTCCTCACCTGTTATCTTTGCCACTTTGCACAAGCCGATGACATCACGATATTTTCCTTCAGGCCATCTTTCGAGCAACCAGTCCACCTCTTCTTGCTTGCCCTCACTTTTGTACTCATCGACCAGTTGCCAAAAAGCATCGCTATCGCCCTCGTAGAGACGGGTGATGATACCGAGGTTCTTGATTTGCTCGTCGCTAAACTTGCGGTGGGCACGATCCACTTGTGTAAAGATGTTACGAGCATCAATGAAGAGGATTTCATCTTTGTTGGTGCGCTGCTTATTGAAGAACCAAAGAGTAGCAGGGAGCGTAACGGTAGAGAACATATTGCTTGGCAGAGTGACCATCTGAGAGATGATGCCATCCTGTATCATCTTCTTGCGGATTTCCAACTCACTACCTCCTGCATCACTTGCAGAGTTAGCCATGACAAGGGCAGCCTTACCAGAGTCGTTGAGAGCCGTGGCAAAGTAACCTATCCAGAGATAATTGGCATTAGGCACAGTCTCCGTCTTGTCGCTATTTTTCTTGGCAGACTTCGTTTTGTTACGAGGCACACCATAAGTGGTGAATCGAGCATCATCACAAACTTTACTAACGAGCACTTCATCCACATTGAATGGCGGATTCGCCATCACATAGTCAAACTTGCCAAAAGCATTGTAAGGGTCGCTATAATACGAATTTGCCTCTGTTATCTCTCCACGCACATTATTGAGCAGTAAGTTCATCTTACCTAACTTGCCTGTGTCTGGGTCTTTCTCCACGCCATAACAACGAAAGCGCATCAGGTCTTGATTGGTAGCATTATGACGGTGCATGTATCGAGCGGCTTGCACAAACATACCGCCCGATCCACAAGCTGGATCGAGAAATTTCTTATCACCCACAACAGGATGGATAACTTCCACCATATATTGAACTACCGTAGGAGGAGTATAAAAGGCTCCACCACCCTGACCTTCCGCCAAGGCGAAGTTGCCAAGAAAATATTCGTAAATCTGACCGAAGAGATCTATGTTGATATTCTCTGGAATATCCTTGAAGACACGCACGATGCGGCTCAACAACTCAGGATCTTCCTCTGGTACCAACTGTCCATACACCTCTTTTGGCAGAACATTCTCCAATTTTGGATTTCCCTTTTCGATAGCTTCCATCGCCTCTTTCACCAAGACCGCCTTGTGGGCATCATCAGGTGCATCGTTGATAGTATCGAAGTAAGCACATTCAGGAAGATAGAATCCGCACTTCTGCACAGCAATGTCCTTATAGCTGCGCTCCATGCGAGTACCTTTGAGAGTTTCATATTCCTTGTCTATTTCCGCTTTATGCTGCTTGAAGAGCACATCAGCATAACGGAGAAAGATAAGCCCAAGGATAGGTTGCCCATATTTGTTTGGTGCCAAATGGGCACCCGCACGCAGCATATCTGCCGAGTGCCAGAGATTATCTTTTAGATTTTTCAGTTCAATGTCTGTCATAAAGTTTGCTTTTAATTCCATATACGACAATAGAGACAAGGAATTAAAAGCATTAATTCTTCGCCGCTATAAGGAAACAATGAGCGTAAACTTTATCGGATGTTGCAGGTCACAGATATAAATACCTTATTGGGGAGAGAGCATAAGAAAGGCGTAAGCCTCACTTATCAGTCTCTAAGGTATTTGGCGTGACCTGTCCACATAGATAAGTTTAGCTCACGCCTTATGAGCGTGAGCATTCACTTTTATCTATTACGTGGACTCAATTATCAATCGCCAAATTTCAAGAGACTCCAAATAATCGTAAACGCTTGTATTTAATATTTTATATGTCTAAAATTTTGTTCTTTCTGTTTCTTATTATTCTATTTTATTTGTTCAACTTATGTTACAAGGGAGCAGCCGCCTGGGGCAACCTTTCCCTTTTCGAGGGCAAAGTTACAAAAAATAAATGCTGTCTCTTATACACATCTGACGCTGCCGACGATACTCCTTGTGT
>CAMBBY010000039.1 GCA_945863825.1 uncultured Prevotella sp.
GCCAAGGTGGAAATCACGGGAGGAGGAAGATGCAATCTTACCAATTCCTTTGAGGAGATTTCCGACCTGAAACAGGCGTACCCTCGCGGACATAAACTGATGAAGCGACTCTTCAAGAGATTCGACTACCAGCATGCCTTCGACTGGTTTGAGGAGAACGGCGTGCCACTGGTTACGCAGGAAGACCAGTGCGTGTTTCCGCAATCGCAGGATTCGCACAGCATCATCGACTGTCTGGTGAATACCGCCAAGCGACTGGGCGTGAAGATACAATGCAACCACCAGCTCACCGCCATCACGGAACTGGAGGATGAGCGCCTGCTCCTGGATTTCAAGGTTTCAAAAGGAAATCTTTCGGGAGCATCTTCTGCCTCGCATCCCGTTTCCGAAATCAGACAGATAGCTTTCCACCGGGTAGCCATCACCACTGGCGGTCATCCCAAGATGGAAAACTTCAAGCATCTCTCAGATTTAGGACATGCGATAGAACAGCCTATCCCATCGCTCTTCACCTTCAACATAGCCGACAAGGCTTTTAAAAACTTGATGGGAACGGTGGTGGAACCCGTATATACCAGTATTCCGGGCACCAAGCTGAAGGCTGAGGGTCCGTTCCTCATCACCCATTGGGGCATGAGCGGTCCTGCCGTGCTGAAACTCTCCTCTCATGCTGCCCGCCATTTGCATGAGAACAATTATCAGATTAAGATTTCCGTCAACTGGGTACATGAGAGCAACCGCTCGCTGGTAGAAGAGAACATTCAGGGCATCATCATCGCCAACCCGCAGAAGCAATTAGCAAGCATCCGCCCTTACAATCTCCCCTCCCGTCTCTGGCTCTTCCTGATTCAGAAGATGGGATATGCGCCCGAAAAGAAATGGAGTGAAATGGGAAAGAAGGGTTGTAACCTGCTGATAGAAACGCTTACCAACGACCTCTATCAGGTGAACGGCAAGGGAGCCTTCAAGGAGGAGTTTGTTACCTGCGGCGGCATCAGCCTCAGCAACATCGACCTGCATACCTTAGAGAGCAAGGTGTGCCCTCACCTCTTCTTTGCCGGTGAAGTGCTCGACATCGATGCCATCACCGGCGGCTTCAACCTGCAGGCAGCCTGGACCACGGGGTATGTGGTGGGACAACATATCGGAGAATAAAAGGCGGAGGATTTCCTCGCCTTCGGGCTTTCTATCACTTTCTCAAAAACTTTTCTCCCCTAAAAAACTTGCCATATCAAATAATTATTGTAATTTTGCAGTAAGATTTAAAAAAGAAGATTATGGCAATAAAACTATATCCTTTAGGCATACAGACTTTCGAACGAATTCGAGAAGAAGACAAACTGTATATCGACAAGACGGAATACATCTACCGCATGGCTCACACCAACGGTAAATATTTCTTCTTGAGCCGACCACGCCGTTTCGGAAAGTCGTTATTGGTTTCCACCTTTAAAAACTATTTTGAGGGAAAGAGAAACCTGTTCAAAGGACTTGCCATCGAAAATCTGGAGAAAGAATGGACAGAATATCCTGTGCTGCATTTTGACCTGAGCGGAGGCAAGCACATGGAAAAGGACCAACTGGAGAGATACCTCGGTTTCATCCTGGAAATGGAAGAGAAAAGATGGGGTATCACCCAACCGCAGGTTGATGCCAACAACAGACTGACAGAACTCATCTATACGGCATACGAGAAAACAGGGAAACAGGTGGTTGTACTCATCGACGAATATGATGCACCCATGCTTGATGTGGCACACGAACAGGAACAACTGGATGCTCTGCGAAACATCATGCGCAACTTCTTCAGTCCTCTGAAATTCTGCGAAGCAAAACTCCGTTTCGTCTTCCTTACCGGCATCACCAAGTTCTCGCAGGTAAGCATTTTCAGCGAATTGAACAATATCACCCTCATCTCTATGGACAAAGATTATGCAGGCATCTGCGGCTTCACCCAGGAAGAACTTCTTACACAAATGCAGGAAGATATTGATATGCTTGCGAAATCACAGGATTTGACGAGAGAGGCAACCATCGCCAAACTGAAGGAACACTACGATGGCTATCAATTTGCCAAGGTATCACCGGATGTCTTCAATCCTTACTGTCTGCTCAATTGCTTTGCTGAAAAAGAATTCGGCTCCTATTGGTTCAGTTCGGGTACCCCTACCTATCTCATCAATATGCTGAATAAGTTTGAGGTACTGCCCAACGAGATAGCTCCTACAGAAGCACTGGAATCAGCCTTCGATGCCCCGACGGAAAAGATGAAGACCATCACCCCACTGCTCTATCAGAGCGGATACGTCACCATCAAGGATTACGACAAGGATACCCAGCTCTATACCCTCGACATCCCGAACAAGGAAATAAGAGTAGGACTGTTTGACAATCTCCTGCCCAACTACGTGGATGGCAAGAGTGCCCAGCAAGGAGGCATCACCATCGCCAAGATGGCATCCCTTATCCGCAAACAAGATATGGATGGTGCCCTGCAGCTTCTGCAGGATTACTTCGAAACCATTCCGTATTGCCATGTAACCAATCATGAGGGACATTATCAGCAGATGCTCTACATCATCTTCACCCTGCTCACGGGATTTGTTCTGGATGTGGAAGTACATACACCAAGAGGAAGAGTGGATATGGTTCTGCTTACCCAGACCAACCTCTACCTCATTGAGCTAAAACTCAACAAGAGTGCCCAGGCTGCCATGCGCCAGATGAATCTGAAAAACTACCACAAGCGCTTTGCCCTCTGTGGCAAACCTATCACCAAGGTAGGCATCAGCTTTGACAGCGCAACAGGCAGCATCAAAGATTGGATTATCGAAAAAGCATAACTTTACAGATATCACACTTCAAGATATCTCAATAAAAGAGGAGAAGACTCACAAGAATCTTCTCCTCTTTTATTGAGTTCTTTAGAATGAACTGATATTTTTCTTCCATTCAAATGCTATTCTCCCTTCGAAACAAAATCTTTCACGATGCGGGTGTATTCCTCGTGATGGTCGCGATATGCCATGGCATGAACGGAGCCTTTGGCGATGAAGATGGCTTTTCTGCCCTTCGTCTTTGCCTCATAAAGCGGATGAAGCATGGCGTAGGGCACGAAGGCATCCTTATCGCCATGGATAAAGAGCATCGGTTTGGTGCTCTTGCGAACCTGCTCTATCTGCTGCGCCTCGGCAAACGACCAGCCGTAGCGATACTGGCAAAGGGCAGAAGTGGTATTCATCAGCGGGAAGGCTGGCAAGCCAAACTGGTCTTTGAGCTGAGCGGAAAACTCATCCCACACGCTGGTATAGCCGCAGTCCTCCACAAAGCACTTCACGTAATCGGGAGTCTTCTCTCCCGATACTGCCATCGT
This sequence comes from uncultured Prevotella sp., assembly GCA_945863825.1. GTDB lineage: Bacteria > Bacteroidota > Bacteroidia > Bacteroidales > Bacteroidaceae > Prevotella. Next base: position 3,374 of record CAMBBY010000039.1, read on the forward strand.
GGTTGCCGCACCCATCGAAATACCGTGAATCACCTGACGGGTATTCTTCATTCTTCGTTCTTCATTCTTCACTCTTCGTCCTTCACTCTTCACTTTAAAAATCTCATTGGCGATTTCCGACCATCTGATAACATCCCATCTATCCTTCCATCCCATCTGAATATGGTCGCCCTCGCTCTCTCCATGTCCATACAGATCTGGCAGGAGTACATTATACCCCATATCGTGATTATAGAGATAGGCGATGTGCAGCATTCCCTCGGATCGCACCTGATAGCCATGCACCACCACGGCAGTCTTTTCCGTAGTCTTCGGTGCATAGAGATAGATGGCATGGGCCTTGTAGCCCGACGGCATCGTGACAAAGGTATCCTTCACGCAATGGTGCTGATACACGGAGTCCATCCAGCCAATCATCCAGGGGCACTCGTTCTTCATTCTGTTCTTCCAATGCTCAGCCGTCATTCTCTCCTCCTTCGGATAGTTGAGCGAATAATTGAGCATATAGTTGCTGGCGCCATACAGTCCTAATATCACGAGCACCACCAAGCCCAGAGCCGAAGCGATGCCTATCTTTCTTATCTTTTTCTGTTTCATCTTCATTCTTATTGCCATTACATATATCTATTATAGAGTTTCCGCTGCAAAATTAAGGAAAAAGATGGATATGGCAAAGAAACGGAGGAAAAAATCCTGTTAATTCCACAGCCAACGACAGATTTATTCAACTCTATTCCACTCTTAACAAAGAGCTGTTTATATTCTTATTAACATCCTTCTCTACTTTTTGGATTTTCCTGCCAAAGTCGAAGGAGTAAGCAACCTTGATGCTGGCATATTGCGAAGCCGTCTGGTCTTTGATGCTCTTACTGTAACTGTAGATAGGCAAATCCAACCAATATTGCTTCTCCTGCTTTTTGAAAGGCGAGACTGCCTGAAGTTCTACATAGAGGTTGCCCCTGCTGTAAGAACCCGACATTCCATAGTCGACAGGAGTCTTGCTTATCACCAAAGCAGCTTCATCTAAAGACTTCTTGCCAAAATGCAGGTAAGGCTTCAAGGCAAAATCACCCATGAACATATTCAACCCAAGATTACCCGTCAAATTGTTGTTATGCTTCGACCAGGTAGTCTTCACCTCCGCATGGTTATATCTGATATCTCCCGACAGATTGGCAAACTTACACAGTTTGTACTGCAAGGCGAGGATAGCAGAATAATATTGAGCATTTCCACCATTCGAGTAAGTCTTCACTATTTTCCTGTTTGCCTCATCCAGGTAATAATCATCAGTTACAGGATGATGATTGTAACGGAATTGTCCGATGGCAGAAACACTCAACCTGTTGAAACGCCCCATATAATACAAATAGGTGTTGATGTCATGCGATTTCTTCAGTTCGGGCATTCCCTTTTCCATCATGTGGGAATTGACCTGAATCATAGCCCGGTTGATGACATCCATACCATGATTGGAGTTCACAAAGTTGAATGACCACAAGAGCATTCCCTTATTCAGCTGGTATTGCACATTCGTATTGATGCGAGGAGACAGCTGGCTAAAACTGTTGTCTCCATGCAGATGATATTGAAGCCAATCCAATCCGATGCGGGTTTTCAGGCTCAAGCGCCTGCTAGCCTGGAAATTATAGGAGAAGAAAGCCAACGACTCCCCTTTCCACAGATGCTGCCAAAGTTCGCAATTGCCGGAATAATCAGCATTCCAGACATCGTGGTAATGAAACAGTTCCACAGATAAGGAATGCTTTTGAGAGAAATAATTATAGATGGCAGACAGCTGGAACGACAGCGCTTTCTCGTCTTCATCGGTCATTGTCTTGAAAGGCTGTTCCTGGTAAAGACGGTGATAGGAATTGGCAGAATACTTGCCATGTACTCCCAAGGTAAGCGTCTGATTCTTGCTTAAAGGCAAGTTGGCGTTCAGGTCTATCTTAGGAGACAGACTCTTCTTCTGGATATTTGAGAATACATCCGTCTCTGTGCTTTCCTTCGCAAAACCAGAAGATGCATTTCTTGGAGTAGAGAGATTGACGAGCGTAAACTTGCCCACCCAATATCTCTTTCCCTTCTGGTTCTGATAGCGGAACTGCATATATTCCTGATGATTCCGGTAAGAATTCTTACTATAGCTCTCCCTATCAAATAGGGATTGCGTAAACTGATAGTTCTCATTGTTCCAGGTCTCAGTACCATCCACATGACTATAGTTTGCACCAGCAAACACAGTATAGGAATTGTTACCTTTTACATAATTGGTGACAACATTATAGTCGCCATGGTCATATCCTATTGTCTGCAGTCCGTCAGCCTGCACATATCCTCCATACCGATATTGCTTGGTAATAAAGTTAACGACAAGCTTATCCTTGGCGTATTTTCCCGATGGAGCATCATGATATTCTATCTTCTCGATGTCACGAGGACGGAGCATCTGTATTTCCCGGATGTCGCATTCCTGCCCATTCAGATACAAGGTGGCTTGCAGTCCCATCACATCCACTTGATTCGACTTCGCGTCGATGATGAGTCCTGGGATATTCAGGTTTTCCAACACCCCGAATCCATTAACCGCATGTTTTCGTTGCTGGCTGTTGGGATAGATGACGAGATGATCACCCACACGACTGATATTGGAGGCTGATACCACCACATCATCCAAAGCTCTAGTAGAGACAATAGAGTCCTTCCCAGTGTTCTGAGCGAACACGGGCACAGCAGCCATCAGCAGTCCAAAAGAGCAAAAAACCGTCTTCATTCTTACAATATGTCTTTATTTCATCATTATCTAGTACAAAAGTACACATTATTATTCAAGACCATTACATCACTTCCGTTAAATTTGTATAACTGCATCAAATTACCAATTCCATCCAGTTCTTCATCCCTCCTAGCCTGAATGTATTCCCGTTTTTTGTTATACATCATCTCTTAAAAAAACTAACTCATAGCATCCACCTCATGAACAGGACCTAGAATCGTACGACTTTCATCGTCATCATATTTCACTTTGCCTACATGCTTCCCATCTTCTTTCACCTCATAATCAGAATACGACATCCCTTCCCGATAGCACAGTCGGATGACGGAAGCTGCCTGGTCGGTCTGGTCATGGTCGATGCAATCCACGGCAGCCTGCCATCACTCACCACATCCCTCGCCTCCTCATTATCATGGAGCAAGGCAAAGGCGAAGCGATACATCTGCTCGTAATGGTCGTGGAACAGCCGTTCCATCCGCTGTTCATTTTCTTCTGTCATCACGTCATTTTCTTCTTGTTTTTACTCTTATATACAAGCTTTCCTGAAATCAATTACCCCTAAAATGAAGAAATCTTCTATTTTTTCGGAAAACCTATGCAAAGGTAATAAAAAACTAGAAAAAAGCTTGCTCTTTCGAATAAAAAGTGTATCTTTGCACCAAGAAACAACATCATTATATTATGGGTAAACGAGCCATCATAGAAGCTTTACGCCATTATTTCAGCACCCAACCCGTACTGAAAGCCTGGCTGTTCGGTTCTTTCTCCAGAGGGGAAGAAACTAAGGATAGCGATGTCGATATTATGGTTTCTTTGGACAAGAGTAAACCTATAGGTTTAAAATTCTTCGGCATGTGGAGTGATTTGGAAGAACTCTTAGGTAGAAAAGTTGATTTGGTATCAGAAGGAACCTTACTTCCTTTTGCACAGGAATCAGTAGAACGTGATAAAATCTTAGTATATGAGAGAACGAAGTAGAGATAAAAACCGCCTAGAGCACATGCTCCAGGCGATAGAAAGAATCTGCCGATATACAAAAGGTAAAAACTTTGAGGATTTTATCGCAGACGACATGATGTATTACGCAGTAGTCAAGAACATCGAAATTCTTGGAGAAGCATCGAATATGCTAACTGAAGAATTTCGACAAGCGCATTCTAAGACTCCTTGGAAACAAGTGAACGGCATGAGGAACTATATCGTTCATGAATATTTCCAAGTTGATAACAACGTTGTTTGGGATGTGATTACAAACGACCTTCCGGTATTAGAGCAACAAATAAAGGAGTATCTAACTGAAGAAAAATAAAAACATCGGCCAAGCAAAGAGCAAGCCAATATGGTTTTGCCTTCGCTTGACCGATTGTCATATATTCATTGTTTATTAAGAGAGTTTCTTCCTAACAAAAACTACAAGCGGCTCTTTTCTTCATTGCCGGCTCCTGTGCCCTTATACTTACTGCGCTTGGCATTGAAATTATACGTAACCTGCAGGGAGATGCTACGAGTATAGTAGTAGCAGTCTTTTGTGGTACCCGCTCCCAGTCCGTACATCGTCCAACGTTCCTTTGTAGTCTTGAAGATGTCATTTGCAGAAAGATAAATGATCCATGTGCGATTGGCAAACGACTTGTCGAACCGCAGATCGACGCTGTAATTACTCTTC
>CAMBBY010000040.1 GCA_945863825.1 uncultured Prevotella sp.
CTTCTATCCTGACGTTGTCAGGGCCAAGAAGATGGAATTGGGAGATGTACATCTCACCAACTTCATCATCGACGGAAAGCCTATCAACTGTATGGTCAAAGACTTCAACATTCCTTACTCCCAGAATTCATTCACTCTGGAGTTCTCGCTGCTCAACTACAGGAGTACCGATAATATCAGTTTCCAATATCGCATCAACGACGGCAAATGGAACAGCACCAATGAAGGAGCCAATGCCGTAGCATTCAACAAGTTGAAACCGGGCGACTATACGCTGGAAGTAAGAGCAACCAGCAATGGCAGATATTCCAAGAATCCTACCATCATCAACATCAAGGTATGCGACCCTTGGTATGCATCACCCGAGGCATATCTCCTCTATCTCCTGATCATAGCAAGTGTCATCCTGTATGTCATCTACACATACGAGCGCCGCCGCAAGGCAGACTTGGAAGAGACCAAGATGCAGTTCCTCATCAATGCCACCCACGACATCCGCTCGCCGCTGACATTAATCATGGGGCCGCTCAACAAGCTGAAAACAAGATTAACAGATGCCGAAAGCAAACAGGATATCGATACCATCGACCGCAATGCCCAGCGCCTCCTGCTTCTGGTAAACCAGATACTTGATGAGCGAAAGATAGACAAGAACCAGATGCATCTCCATTGCCAGGAGACTCCGCTCAAGGAATTCCTGCATGGCATCGTATCGCTCTACCGCTTCAATGCACAGGAGCGCAACATCACCCTTGAGCTCAAAGAAGACGAAAGCCTCAGCAGCGACAAAGACAAACTGAAGGTTTGGATAGACCGCATCAACTTTGACAAGGTTATCTCCAACCTGCTCTCCAATGCCATGAAGTATACCTTTGATGGCGGCGAAATTACCATTATCATAGGTAAAGACGAAAAGAATGCCATCATCAGGGTAGAAGATACAGGCATCGGACTGAAAGAAGAGAAGACCGACCGGCTCTTCGAACGTTTCTACCAGGGGAACAACAGCAGCAGACTCCATATCGAAGGAACAGGTATCGGTCTAAACCTCAGTCGAGCAATTACTCAGATGCATGGAGGAACAATCAGGGCATATAACCGTACTGATGGAATCAAGGGAGCTTGCCTTGAAATCAGTATTCCTTTAGGAAAAGAGCACTTGAAACCAGAGGAAATACAGATGGATGAAGAAAAAATAAATGCAACAGAAAACTGCAAGAAGAAACAAGCCAGCAAGAATTTCAACATACTCATAGTAGATGATGACGAAGAAATTGCTCAATATGTTCAAGCAGAACTGAGCGAATGGTATCATTTCGGCTATGCTCCAAACGGAAAAGAAGGACTGAAACTTCTTTTCACAGGGAAATATGATTTGGTTATCAGTGATGTCATGATGCCTGTAATGGATGGTATCACCATGCTCAAAAACATCAAGGGGAACTCGAATATAAACGACATTCCGGTGATTCTACTCACTTCTAAAAGCGAAGTAGATTTCAGACTGGAAGGCTTGAAAAAAGGCGCAGATGCTTTTCTCTCCAAGCCTTTCAACATGGAAGAACTTCATATTCTCATAGACAATCTTGTGGATAATGTCCGCAGACTACGAGGTAAATACACAGGAGCCATGGGACAAAAAGAGAAAATAGAAAAAATAGAGGTTAAGGGAAACAACGATGCATTAATGGAACGAATCATGAAGTGCATCAACGAAAATCTTACGGACCCAGACTTCAATGTCGAGAAATTAACAGAAAAGGCTGGTATCAGTCGTACACAACTACATCGGAAAATGAAAGAAATTGCGGGTGTTTCTACCGGTGAATTCATTAGAAATCTAAGATTGGAGCAAGCCGCCCGCCTTATTGAAGAAGACAAGATCAACTTCACACAAGTGGCATACTCTGTAGGTTTCAACAACCAGAACCACTTCTCGACTATCTTCAAAAAACACTTCGGCATGTCACCATCTGAATATGCTGAAACAAAAAGAAAAGAAAAATAAACGGTTACACATAACAGATAAGGTATTTTTTCGTATTTTTGCAGCAAACTTATTAAACTTCAACAATATTAAGTAGTTGCAAATATGAAGAAATACCTTATTTTATCACTTGCATTTGCGTTTGCTCTAACAACAAATGCCCAGAATTTTTTCCAGAAAACAAGCGACGGCTCTATGCTTTGGTTAAACAAACAAGGCTACAACACCTGTTTGGTAAAAGGAATGACTGACAAGGATGCAACCCTTTCCATTGCCAAAGACGAACTCACCAAATACTACAAGGGCAAAGAAGTAAGCATCAGAGTTGACCCACTTCTCAACCTTGGCGAAGGCTATATGCTGACAGATTCCAGTATCATAGCCAGCAGTTCCATTGGTATTCTCTATGGTGCCTATGATTTACTACGCCTACAAGAGACTGGCAATCTCTCTCATCTTTCCAAGACAGAAAAACCTGCCGTAAACTTGCGAATACTCAACCATTGGGATAATCTTGATGGCAGCATTGAGCGCGGCTATGCAGGAAAAAGTATTTGGAAATGGGATGAAATCATATTAGATAAAGCCGGTGAATTCAAGAATATCAGTAAGGACTTACGTAACCGCCTCATCACCTATGCCCGCTCCAATGCATCCATCGGCATCAATGGCGCAGTACTTAACAATGTGAATGCTTCGCCCCAAATGATGACTTCGGAATACCTTCATAAAGTAAAAGTTATCGCAGATATTTTCCGTCCATACGGCATTCGGGTATATCTCAGTATCAACTTCGCCTCACCGATGGCTCTTGGTTACACGAAGACAGCCGATCCATTAGATATGAAAGTACAACTGTGGTGGAAAAAGAAAGCCAAGGAAATCTATGCATCTATTCCTGATTTCGGTGGTTTTCTCGTTAAAGCCAATTCAGAGGGACAACCAGGGCCAGGCGACTATCACAGAAGCCATGCCGATGGCGCCAATATGCTTGCTGATGCACTGAAACCATTTGGTGGCATCGTGATGTGGAGAAGTTTTGTATATGGCGCCAATCACAAGGGAGAAGACAGAGTAAAACAAGCTGTAAGCGAATTCAAATATCAAGATGGAAAATTTCGCGACAACGTCATCCTGCAATCAAAAAATGGTCCGCTTGACTTTCAACCTCGTGAACCATACGCACCCATCTTCGACAATATCCACCAAACTCCTCAGATTGCGGAGTTGCAGATTACCCAGGAATATCTCGGGCAGTCCAAGCATCTTGTTTACCTGGCACCTATGTGGAAGGAGTTCTTCCGCTTTGTCAGTCCAGACAAGTTAAAGGGTATTGCAGGCGTTTCTAATATAGGAGACAATGCCAATTGGTGCGGTCATCCTTTCTCTCAAGCCAACTGGTATGCCTTTGGACGTTTGGCATGGAATCCATCGATTTCATCGGAAGAAATCGCCCACGAATGGCTGATACAGACCTACGAATGTAAGGATGAAAGATTCACAAAACCAGTAGAAATGATGATGCTTACATCACGAGAAGCCTGTGTCAACTACATGATGCCACTCGGCTTGCACCACATATTCAAATTCGACCATCACTATGGACCAGAACCTGATGGTTTCAAGGCCGAATATCCTCTGGAATGGTGCCCTGTGTATTATCACAAGGCTGATGCCAAGGGTATCGGTTTCGACCGTTCATCCAAGGGAACAGATGCCGTAGGTCAGTATCCGGAGCCTTATCGCAGCCAGTACGACAACATCCAGACCTGTCCTGAGGAATATCTCCTCTGGTTCCATCATGTGCCATGGAATTACAGGATGAAGTCGGGCAGCACACTCTGGCAGGAACTCTGCATGAAGTACAACATGGGCGTAGCAATGGTAGAAGTTTACCGTGATTACTGGCACACTGCTGCCAAGCAGTATATGAAAGGTCATGAGCAGGAATGGCAGCATACCGATTCATTGCTCAATGTGCAGTTGGAAAACGCCAAGGAATGGCGCAATACCTGTCTCAAGTATTTTCAAACCTTTTCTAAAATGAAGATTTATGAATAAGATCGTATTATCTTTTCTAGCATTATTATGCTGCATCAATATACAAGCTGGAGTGAAACTGCAGAAGCAAGGCTCTGCAACCCAGCTTGTTGTCAATGAAAAGCCGATGCTTCTCCTGGCTGGTGAGTTGAGCAACTCTGCCGCAACGAGTCCTGCCGACATCAGGAAAGCATTGAAACAGATGAAGAATAGCGGAGTCAACTCTGTCTTCGTTCCTGCATATTGGGAATTTGTAGAACCTAATGAGGGCAAATATGATTTTGCACTCGTAGACAGCGTCATCACAACTGCCCGTAAGCATGACTTGAAGATTGTCTTCCTATGGTTTGGTGCCTGGAAGAATTCCATGAGCTGCTATGCTCCACTATGGGTAAAGGAAAACACCAAGCGTTTCCCTCGTTCACTCACAGAGAACAGCAAGCCATTAGAGATATGCACAGCCTTCAGCGATAACCTGCTTCAAGCAGACAAGCGAGCATTCTGCGAACTGATGAAGCACATTAAAGCAGTAGACAGTCAGGAGAATACCGTTATCATGATGCAGGTAGAAAACGAAATCGGCATGCTCGAATCAGCCCGCGACCATTCTCCTCTTGCCGAAAAAGCTTACAGACAGGCAGTTCCTGCCCCATTGTTCAAGGCACTCAAGCTCAAGAAGAAAGGTACATGGGCAGAAGTTTTCGGAACAGACCGTTATGCTGACGAGAAATTCCAAGCATATTATTATGCCAAGTATGTAGAGCAGCTAGCCTCAGCAGGCAAAGCCATCTACAATATTCCGATGTATGTAAATGCAGCAATGAACAGCCGTGGCAGAAAACCAGGCGAATATCCTTCTGCCGGACCACTTGCCCATCTGATTGATATCTGGAAATGCGGTGCACCAAGTATCGACATCTTTGCACCAGATATCTATGATACCGGTTACAAGGGATGGGTAGAGAAATACAAGCGTGCCGACAATCCTTTCTTCACTCCAGAAGTGAAATGCGATATCAATAGCGGCGTAAAGGCATATTATACCTTCGGCGAAACAGATGCCATCAGTTTCAGTCCGTTTGCTCTCGATGAAGCTAACAACAAGGTGAAGAACAGTCTCAGACGTTCATATAAGGTTATCGACCAACTCTCTCCTATCCTGCTTCAGCATCAGGGAAAGGGAAAAAACTGGGGATTACTCTTCGATCAGAAAGATAAAGAGCGAATCATCGAAGATGGAGATATCACCATGACCTGCCGCCATTTCTTCACGCTACCATGGGATCCTCGCGCTACAGATGGAAGTAAATGGCCTGAAGGCGGTGGCTTGATTGTGAAACTAGCCAAGAACGAATACATCATAGCAGGTAATGGAATCGTCGTAGTCTTCCAAAGCAAGACTGAAAAAGCGCAAGCTGAAGAAAAGAAACTCGGTGAGGACGGATTTGTAGACAACGGTGGAACCGAAACAAAGAAACAAGCCACAACTTTCAAAGGTAAACGTATCGGTATCGGATATGTAGACCAGGTTGAAGTAGACAAAAACGGCAAATTACAGTTTATCCGTCGTGATAATGGCGATCAGGACCACCAGGGGCGCCATGCCCGCATCTCATGTGGAGACAATAAAATACTCCACATCAAGCTATACGAATACTAAATATATATATAATAAGGTATAAAGGGAATCTGCACTGGACAACTTCCGCATCGTGCCTATCACAGCCGTAAGCGTTTCTGATTTCTAATCCATCCACAGATTAGTAAAGACGAAACAAGATAATTAATCTTTTAAAGAGAAAAATCATGAAAATCTGTCGTAATCTTGCTTTTTTTCTGAGATTACGACAGAATTCTCGATTTAAGCCCCTAAGAGTCCTTAGGAAAATGTGATGATTTAACAGAAAAGTCCTTAGGAAAATGTGATAAATATGCTTAAAAGTCCTTAGAAAAATGTGATTTTCCTTGCGTAATTCACTGTTTATTAGTATCTTTGCCAAAACTTAATTTTAGGCGTATGGAAAGACTCCTTATATCCCAATTGTTAAAATGGAAAAACAGTCACGGAAGGAAGCCACTGATATTGGAAGGTGCAAGACAGGTTGGCAAGACTTGGCTACTGAAAGAATTTGGGCGCAAGTACTTCAAAGACGTATGTTACATCAACTTCGAACAGAGTGATGTACTCGAAGAGATATTTGCCAGCGACTTATCGCCACAACGCATTATAGAACAGCTCTCCATCTATAATGGTAAGATGATAATACCCGAGGAAACGCTTATTATCTTCGATGAAGTACAGGAAATGCCAAGAGCACTCACCTCTTTGAAGTATTTCTGCGAAGAAGCACCAGGGTATGCTATCTGCTGCGCAGGCTCATTGCTAGGCATAGCCCTGCACGAAGGCACATCCTTCCCTGTAGGAAAGACTGATTTCCTGCATCTATATCCCATGTCCTTTAAAGAGTTCCTGATAGCAAACGAAGAGAACATGCTGGTAGACTATATCGATAAAGGAAACAGAAACCTGGGGGCATTCGAGGCTCGCCTTACAGATTATCTGAAAAAATACATGATAATAGGAGGTATGCCAGCTGTTGTTACAGAGTGGCTGGACAGCAAAGACTACAACAAGGTGAACCGCATCCAGCAGGAACTGATAGCAGCCTACCAGAAAGACTTCTCCAAGCATGCGCCAAAGAATATGGTCGAGAAAATCCGTTATGTATGGAACAGTATCCCTTCGCAACTGGCGAAGGAAAACAAGAAGTTTGTCTATGGACTGGTGAGAGAGGGAGCCAGAGCACGGGAATATGAGGATGCCATCATGTGGCTCTCTGATGCAGGTGAAATCATCAGAACCAACAATGTCAGCAAGCCCGACATCCCGATTTCAGCCTATGCAGAACTCAAATCGTTTAAGGTATTCTTACTGGATGTAGGTCTGTTGAGGGCAATGAGCAAGATTTCGCCAAAAGTAATATTAGAAGGAAGCAGAATCTTCGAAGAGTTTAAGGGAGCGTTGACAGAACAGTATGTCTGTCAGGAACTTCAGAACTTTGCAGAAACTCTGGAAACCAATTATTATTGGTCTTCCTCAGCCACTGCAGAGGTCGACTTCCTTATTTCTGATGGTTTAGATGTATATCCACTAGAAGCAAAGGCAGGAGTAACCATGAATGCCAAAAGTTTGAAACTATATCGGGAAAAATATTCCCCCAAATGGTCGGTTCGCACCAGTCTCTTGCCATACGAGAGAAACAACAGTTCGAAAACCATCAACATCCCCCTCTATATGCTCTTTGTTCTATATAAAGAATTAAAGACAGAAAGTTAGTATTTCAGAGAAAGCCGCAAATCAGAATTTATAGCCATCTACGGCAGACGACGTGTAAGCAAGACTTTTCTGGCAAAAGAACTGTTCGAAAACCGATTTACATTCCGCATCACAGGCAAAGACAATGTTACAACCAAGGAGCAGCTTGCGAGTTTCAGTTTTGCACTTAACGACCAGTTAGGCATAGAAACAGATGCAGCTAATTGACCGGAAGCATTCCGGCTTCTCCAAAAAGCATTGGAAAAGATGCCAGAAGGAAACAAAATCATCTTCTTCGATCAACTTCCCTGGTTCGACACGTATGCCTCCCACTTCATCAGTGCCCTGGAGCATTTCTGGAACGACTGGGCAT